>JAYVDT010000246.1:0-1605 GCA_043749265.1 Rhodanobacteraceae bacterium
AGCTTGCTTTAGTCGCGTCTTGTATCCGACGGATTGTGGGGAAGCTTCGTTGAAGGCTGTGCCTACGGTGGCGTTGATTCGACGATTTCTGCCGGGGGCTCTGCGGATTCTGCAGGTTGCGACGGGACATGAGAGAGATGGCCCCTCGGACAGGGAGCGGTTTGCGCCGGTACGGGAGGCGCTAGAGAGCAGCGAGTGGAATAGCTCGCCTGCGCCGCCGGAGTTTGCCACAAAGCATGGCACGGAGATTAGCCAGGCGATTGTGAATGAGCCAGAACGCTATTCGGCGGATTTGATTGTGCTGGGCGTGCATCGTGCGTCTGCGCTGGCGTCACATCTGGGACCGAAGCTCGCGTTTCACGTGATCGCGTCGGCTCCCTGTCCGGTGCTTACGTTTGCTTCGTGAGAGGACCGTCGCGTGGTGGACGGCGTGGTGTAGTCGCTGAATGACCTTGCGGGCAGGATCATGCGGAGTGAGTTGAGTATGGCTGCGAGGTCGATGGCTTCCTGCAGAATGGCACCCTGAATTGGAGAGAGCAGGCCAAAGCCCGCGGCGGCCATGCCGGCGAGGCTGAGGGTCATTCCGCCGATTGCGGTTTCGAGTGCGATTCTGCGCATGCGTTTGCTGATGTGGATGAGTTCATCGACTCCGCGGAGCGAGGACTCGAGGATGACGGCGCCGGCGGCCTCGCTGGTAATTTCGCTGTTGACTCCGAGCGCGATACCGACGGTGGCGTTCATCATTGCGGGGGCATCGTTGATTCCATCGCCGACGTAGATGGTTCTGCGCTGCTGGGTTAGTTCACGGACGACTTCGACTTTTTGTTCGGGGCTCATGCCGCCGTAGACGTGCTGGATCTTCATACGCTTTGCGAAGAGCGTGACCTCTGCTGCGCGATCGCCGGAGAGCAAAGTGATTTCGCCGATGTGATGGTTGATGGGGAGGTGATCGAGGAACGGCTTTGTATCTTCGCGTGGCTGGTCTTCGAAACGAAAGACACTTGCGGCCCGGTTATCGAGGACGACGACGCACTCAAGGCCGGTGGAGGTGGGTGGTAGCGTGGCGGCGAGGCTGGGTGGAATTTGCTTGCGACCGGTGACCCAGATGGTGTGGCCGTCAACGACTCCGCGGAGTCCGGAGCCTGCGACTTCCGAGATTTCCCCAGCCTTGATGAGTGCGATGTTCTGGTCTGTGGCGGCCTTGATCATGGCTCGTGCAAGCGGATGCTTGGAGTACATCTCTACGCTTGCGGCTAGTTGAAGGAGAAGGTTTCGGTCGCATGGCTCGTTTGAGACGATGTCGGTGAGAATGGGACGGCCATAGGTGAGGGTTCCGGTCTTGTCTACGATGAGGGCAGTGCAGGTTGAGATTTTCTCAAGGACTGACGCGTCTTTGATAACGATGCCACGTTTTGCGGCGATGGAGATGGCACCGATGATGGCGACGGGGATACCGATGAGCAGAGGGCATGGCGTGGCGATGACGAGGACAGAGAGGAAGCGCTCGGAATGGCCGCTGATTGCCCAGCTTGCGGCTGCGGCTGCGACGGCGACGGGGGTGTACCAGATGCCGAGTCGATCGCCGAGGCGACGCAGTTTGGGGCG
>JAYVDT010000247.1:0-16519 GCA_043749265.1 Rhodanobacteraceae bacterium
GCCTTCTTGTAACGAGTATGGCGAACGCGCTGCTAACGAATCATGGACCGGCCAGTACGATTGGGAGTTCTACAGTCGGCTTTACGATTGGAGGCAGTATCGGGCCGACCGGACCAGGGGCGTCCGCAACCTTCGGCGTTAGCTGGACGCAGCCCGATGTCACAACCGACGACCTTAGCAACTCTGGTTCTGGTGGAGGTTGAAAAGAGAACTTTGGCAATGCGCTCATACGTTGCGATCCAGCTTTCGGGAATGTTCCGCCGACGAGCAGCGGAGCATTCTTCAGCCGTCAGGGTGCAACCTTTGGCGTTCCCGGCGGTACGACCGCCATCCAACCGACCGTGAAAGCAAACGCAGATTTCTGCAGCTATGGCTATTTCAAACACGTTGACATTAAAATGAAGTCCACGGCCTTGCTGGGTCCGCCGCTCCTAGCCGGCCCTCCGCTTAATATGTTGATCCCGACCGGAAAAAAACCTCCGCTCTAGGTGAGTGCGTACATTCCCAACTCCCCACAGGGGCTTCAGTGGAACATCACATCGAACCATGCGACCTCGTGGCTAAGCGTGCCGACCGGCAATTCCTTGTCGACGAGTGAGCTCATTCCAGTGACCGTGGCGCAGGGCACGCCGAGGGGTCGCAGGGAACGCTGTCTCTGGATACTATCCCGCCTTTTGCCACACCTTCAGTGACATCTGGCCCGATTCTGATCAATGTCACAGTCGACAAACCAAAGAAGACACGGGCCGGCGTTCTTCTCATTGGCGGCGAGAATATATCTCGGAAGATCGCGAGTACTGTCTTCTACGACATGAACGTACAGCAGGTCGTGCCATCGAGTCAGCCCAGCGTGCCCAGATACCTGCATACGGCGACACGGCAGACCTCTGGCGAGGTTCTGGTGGTAGGTGAAGTTACGGAGATCTTACAGACAGGCGTGATCCCACAGTTGACCTTGGTCTCGGAACTTTACGAGCCTGCATCTGGATCGTTCAAGCCAACCGGAAACCTCACAGTCGCTCGATTTTTACAGACGGCAGTACTCTCGCCAGATGGAAAAGTGCTAATCGTCGGGGGCAAAGACCAGCACCGCGTGACTGTGCAGACGGCAGAAGTCTACGATCCCGTGAGCGGCACCTTGACGGCAGCAGGCATGATGAGCATGCAGCGAAGATACGTGACTGCAATCCTGACCAGCGGTCCAGGCGAGCCAGCGCGAGTCCTTGTCTATGGTGGAAGCCTTGTCAAGGGCAAAGTGGGCAGTGAGGCAAGCACTGAGATCTGGAGTGAAGATACCAGCAGCTTTTCGAACCTTGCGAGCCTGGGAAGGCATTCTGACCGGAGAGAGATCAATTTTTCCGGGGACCGACGCAATTTTCGCAGGCGCTACATACTGCGACCTTCATCTCGACCACCGATGTCTCGTTCACGGCGGTACCATCGCCCGCCATCTTTGGCCAGAAGGTGACCATGGTTGCGGTCGTGACGATTGCGTTTGGAGCGGCCTCGGGGAAGGTGGCCTTCTTCGATAATGGCTCCGCAATCTCCACGGTCCCGTTAAATGCCGGAAGCGCAACCTTTGAGACTTCCACGTTGGCGGTAGGAACTCACATCTTAACTTCCCAATACCTTGGCGATTCCGTCAACCAGCCCACAACCTCTGTCCCCGCAACGGTCGTGGTTCGGGCAGATTCAACGGTTGTTTCACTCACCTCTTCGCTTAATCCATCGGGTGTAGGCCAGGCCCTCCGATTTTTCACGCAGGTACCTTCTACCAACGGAGTCGCGACAGGCTCCGTCAGCTTTAAGGACGGCACGACTCTGTTGGAGGTCGTTCCACTGACTGAGGGAGCGGCATCGTATCGGACCTCGGCGCTCGCCGCTGGTGACCACATTATCACCGCGACCTACGGAGGAGATGCCTCACACGCGCCGGGCACATCTCCTGCGGAGGCTCAGAAAGTACTGAAAGTCATGACCACGACTACACTTACTGTGAACCCCGCAACTTTCGTCTATGGCAAGACGATAGCGATCATCGCGGTGGTCAGCGGCACAAAGCCGAACACTGGACCCGTGCTCTTCAAGGACGGCGGCATAAGCCTTGGGTTGGTCGATCTCATGAACAATACAGCGAGATTCCCGGTTTCTTCACTGACGGCGCGCGCTCATAACTTCACCGCCACCTCTACAGGCGATCGTCCGCATGCGTTCAGCACTTCAACGCAGGTGCCTGCAACTGTGACGCAGGCTGCGCCCAGCGTTACGATCAGTTCCTCGAAGGATCCCTCCAACTTCGGACAACCAATTACCTTCGTGGCAAAAATCCTTGGAGCCGGTACGGCAGAGCCAGGCGGAACCGTGTTAGTTAGCGACGGGGCAACCACCATCGGATCGCCGCAACCGATCGTCAACGGTACCGGCACAGCAAATATCAGCACCGCCAGTCTCGCCAAGGGACCTCACTTCATCTCAGCGGCTTACAGCGGAGACACCAACTACACCGAGTGCTGCGTCGGCCGCGCTGAACCAGGCCGTAAACGGGGCCGCGAGTAAGACGACTCTGCAATCAAATCTGAACCTATCGGAACTAGGACAAGCCATCACCTTCAGAGCCGTCGTAAACGCATCGCAGGGAGCACCTACTGGTTCTGTCCGCATACTCAATGGAAGATCTCAACTCTCGACGGTCACGTTGGCGAATGGCACAGACGCATTTTCCACCTCATCTTTCACGGTCGGATCGCACGCGCTGACCGCCGTGTACGCAGGCGATTCAACCAACGCGGGCAGCACCTCATCGCCACTCGCACAGGTCGTCAATATGGGGGCCACGACAACGACGCTGTCGGCTACCCCATCAAGCACGGCATTCGGTTAGCCCCTCGCTCTTGTAGCTCTCGTGATCGGCCCATCTGTAAGCGGCACGGTAGCGTTCACTGATCTTGGTAATCCCATCGGTTCGGCTTTAGTGCTCAACGGAAAAGCCACATTGCAGATTAATTCGCTCGCGGTTGGTGCTCACCTTGTGTCGGCTTTCTATCGGGGCGATCCGTCTCACGGAGCAAGTCAATCGGGGTACCCTTGACGGTGCAGATGGGCGTCACGACGGTGCAGATCGCCTCCAGCCTCAACCCATCGCAGACTCGCCAGCTAGTTACCTTCACAACGATCGTTAGTTCACCATTCGGTTCGCCAACCGGGTTCGTCTTCTTCACCGACGGGACGGTTCAGATCGGCACAGCTCAGCGACTGGTCAATGAGCCGCCGCTGTTACAACATCGACACTGACAGCGGGACCCCACATCATTGCCGCCAAGTACAGCGGCGATACGAACTATACGTCCTGCACCTCTTCTGTTTTGACGCAAAATGTAAGTTTACCTGTAAGCAAAACAAGCGTTACATCCAGTGGCAATCCATCGAAGGTAGGCCAGTTAGTTACGTTTACTGCAAAGGTGACGGGCAGCGGCCGGATACCCAGTGGAACCGTCACCTTTCTGGCGGCACGAATACATTGGAACAAACGTTGTGTTCACTGCAACAGTGACGTCAGAAGGGGGCGGCAACACTCCTAGCGGAAGCATCACCTTGAGCGAGGGCGCAAGAATATATGGCTCCGCGCAATTAGTAACTGGAGTGGGCGTAGTACCGCTTGCCTCGTTGCCAATCGGCTTGCATCCGATCACAGCAACGTATGGTGGCGATGAGACACACATAGGCGCGTTGGTCACATAACTCGCTTGAGGGCACCGTGATCCGCTTCGATGATCTCGTTCAGGTACTTGTTCGTGCGATGCTTTGTCGAGCGTGACAGCCTGCCCTCTCGTTTCAGGGCGGCTGATCGCCTTCGGATAAGAACCGAGTTGGTCGGTCATGATCGACGCTGGGGGCCAGTGGCGGATGGTCTTCAGCGCTTTCCTCAGGGGCCGATGCGCGGCCGTTGCGTTGCGTCTTTCTGCCAACATGAAGTCGATCAGCCGGCCATGCTTGTCGACGGCGCGGAACAGATACTTCCACTTGCCACCGACCTTCACATATGTCTCGTCCACCCGCCATGAAGTCGCGCGGAAACCCTGATACCCGCGCACCCGTGTCTCCAACTCAGGAGCAAAACGATGCACCCAACGCATCATCGTGACTGGATCAACCTCCACGCCGCGTTTCTCCATCATCTCCGCCAGATCCCGGTAGCTGATGCCGTACTTGCCATACCAACGAATGCATATCAAATTGATCTCAACAGGAAAAACGCCGCTTGAACAGGAAATGTCCTACCGCCTGGATCCGACCAGTACGGCTCAGCCAGAGTCAATGCAACAGAGCCTCTTATTGATGGCCTCCCTTCGCTAGCCGGTCTTTCAACCGAATTCTTGCGGGGAACAACAGCGCCCGCGTTGCCGATTCGCTGCGTCCGAGTACTTCGGCCATCGCCGGGGTGCCCAGCTCGTCTACCGCGGACAAGAGCAGCACTTGCCTCTCCGCCTTTGGCAGACGGTCGATTTCGGCCAACACCGTTTGCATGCGTCGAGCCTCCGCTTGGGCTTCATCCGCTGGAAGATCGCGGGCGACGAGCGCCTGCACGGAGCTTTCGTCCATTTGATCCGGCCTGATTCTGCGCTTGCGATCGAGCGCCACGTTCCATGCGATGCGCGCGAGCCAGACGCGCAGGAACACGTCCGATACAGCGTCTTCCGTCTCCGACCGGCTGCGCAGAATCGAGCGCACGACCCGAAACAGCAGGGGGCGAGTAGGTCCCGACCATCGCGGCGATTTCCGTGTCGGCGCTCTCGCAGTGCCGCTCGGGAATTGCCTTTGCTACTTCACCTGAAGCGGCGAACAGTCTGTATGGCTCAGTCAACGTCATAAGCCCCTTATAGTCAAAAGGACGCGGCGTGGGCTACTGCGGTCGAATTTCTTTTTCTGCGAAAGTGGATGAAAGGCACAAGGGTACCCGCAGCGGGCTCGCCGCGTCTTACGATAGAAGGTGAGGGGAACCGATGCGCATGCAACGATGGCTGATGGCCGCAGGTCTGGGATGCGTCTTGTGCGCTGGTTCGCAGGCTCAACGCACTTCAATGAGCACACCGGCAGCGCAGACGGGCCCGCATCGCACACGGCTGATCCTGAAGGACGGCGGCTACCAGCTCGTGATGAGCTACAAGGTTGTCGGGATGCGCGTGGTGTTTGTGAGCGCGGAGCGCGGCGGCGATACGGAAGAGATTCCGCTGGCGCTGGTCGATCTGGACGCCACCAGTCGCTGGGAGGCGCGGCATGCGACGCCGGACGCTACGGCTGCGGCAGCCCAGCGAAGTGCACCGGTGCTCGACCCGGAGATGCAGAAGGAAGAAGCGGATCGGGCGGCGCTGACCCCGGAGGTGGCGCCGGATCTGCGGCTGGCAAGCGAATACTCCGTGCTGGCAATGGATACGTTTCACGGTGGCCCGGAGCTTGTGCCCATGCTGCAGGCGGAGAGCGAGTTAAATAAGCAGACCGGCCACAGCATGCTACGCTCAATGATCAACCCGCTGGCCGCGTCGCATCAGTTGGTTCAGCTCAAGGGCGAAAAGGCCGTCGTACAGTTGCATGTCAACGATCCGGTGGTGTACTTGAAGCTGGATGACGAGCAGCCTGCAAGTGGCGAGGCCCTGACGGTCGACACCCACGGAGCCAACGCTGCGGCGACCACCAGGACACGCAAGACCGGCAAGAGTGAGTACGTGATTGTGCGTGTCGATGTAAGACAAGATGCGCGGGTGGTATCCAGCTTCAACACGTCTTTTACGGGTACGACCAGGCGACAGGAAGATGTCGTTGAGACAGAGTCGACCGAGCTACCCGGTGGTCATTGGGTCAAAATCGTTCCGCGGCAGCCGCTGCTCATCGGCGAGTATGCGCTGGTTGAAATTCTGGGGGAGCGTGAGCTGAATCTTGGTGTTTGGGACTTCGGCGTGCATCCGACCGCGCCGGAGAATCGTGAGGTGTTGAAGCCTGAGAAGCGTAGGTCGTCGCCGCTGGAGCGTCGCGGTCGGAACTGAGTCGTTGGGCTTAGGCGAGTGTGCGGCGTCCGGAGCTGATGCCCTTCAGGTTATCCGGTTGGCTCACAGCTCCCATTACGGCGACATCATCACGAGTTGTGTTCTTGACCGTGTACATCATTTTGTCGGCGGAGCGCAGGATGGCGTGGACGGAATCGCCATCTTCGGGGAAGGTCGCAAGCCCGAAGCTGCCGGTGATCTGAATCGGATTCCCGTCATCGCCGGTCAGAAAGCTGGCGGCACGGAGTTCTCTACACATATTGTTTGTAAGCTCGCTTGCGGCGAATTTGTCGAGTGCGGGCATAAGGACGACAAATTCGTCGCCGCCATAGCGGAACGCAGCATTCTCAGGACCTGCAATTCTCCGAAATAAGCCACCGACCTCCGCCAGCAGGCGGCTGCCGATAAGGTGGCCGTGCGTATCGTTGACAGTCTTAAAGTAGTCCAGGTCAATAAAGAGAAGGCTGAACGGAATCGGTGACTGATCTTTGACCAGGTGGGCCTGCTCCTCCAGCATCGTGTAGAGCCGGCGCGAGTTGAAGAGGCCTGTGCAGTCGTCCGTGATGGAAAGGTTCTGGATGAGCTTGAGGGAACGGGCATTGCCGATCGCAATCGCCGCGTAGTCACAGAGGATGCGCAGGAAGGAGATCGAGTACTCGCTTAAGAGGTCCAGCTTGCTATTGAGCAACTGTATGACGCCGAGTGTGTTTTCGCCGGAGCGGATGGGCACGCAGGCGATGGATGAAATGTTCAACTCCGGATGTTTGCGCGCGAACGACGACCAATGCGGATCCAGCGAGACGTTGGGAACGACCAGCGGATTTCCCGTGGAAGCTACCCAGCCTGCGACTCCCTGTCCCATGGGAACGCGCAGCCCCTTCAGGCTGGCCGCGTCCTCGCCGACGGCGATGGCGTAGTACAGGTCATTCTCCTGCTCATCGACCATCAGCAGAGACCAGCGTTCCGGGCCGAAAAAGTTTGCCATCTTGTCCATGATGGCCCGCAGTATTTCTTCAAGCTCGAGCGAGGTGGTGAGCGTGCGTGCGACGTCGTGGAAGACGCGCAGATGATCCATCTGGCGGCTTTCAATCACCTCGAACTGTCTACGCTGATTCAGTTGCGCTCGTCCCTAAGACAGAACAATACCTTACAGACGAGGACAATTCATCCCCCATGACGCGGAAGTAGCAAGTATTTTTTACGCATCATTTATCAGATAACAAAAGGCTTAGCCGCCGATGTGGACCATCGAACGTGACGGCTTCTGAAATCCCGCCTCCCCGATGTGATGACGCGCCTCTTTGTGGTGTATCACCTGTCGGATATAGGCGATTAATTCGGAGTTGGATGCACCACGCAACATTCTTCCGGAAAGATCATGATCGGACTGCGAGAAGAGGCAGGTCCGAATCTTTCCGTCGGACGTGAGGCGAATGCGGCTGCAGTGTCCGCAAAAGGGCCTGGAAACCGGCGCGATGATGCCTATCTCTCCAAGGCCATCGTCGAAGGTGTAACGGCGGGCGGTCTCGCTGGCTGCGTGGGGGGCAAGCTCCACCAGCGGGCGATATTTGTTGAGACGAGTGGTGATCTCGTCCAGCGTGACGACGGCGTCCGGAGTCCAGGAGCGAGAGCCGGGGGCAGAGGACGACTCTTCCAAAGGCATCCATTCTATGAAGCGGACGATGACGCCTTCCGTACGAGAGAATTCTGCGAAAGACTCTATTTGCGAATCGTTGAAGCCGCGCAGGAGCACACAGTTCACCTTGACTGGGCCCAGGCCGACGGCGGTGGCTCCGCGAATGCCAGCTAGAACACGGTCGAAGCTGCGCGGAACGCGGGTGATGGCGGTAAAGGTCTCGGCGTCGACCGCGTCCATGGAGACCGTGATGCGGGACAGGCCAGCGTCCTTGAGCGGCTGAGCGAGCGAAGACAGGAGATGCCCGTTAGTGGTCACGGCTATATCGAGTGGTGCGCCTGAAGTGGTGGGTTCGCCTTGCGGGGTGTATGCGGCGCGGAAGCGGGAGAGTTCCTGAATCATCTCCAGCAGACCGGCCCGCAGAAGGGGCTCTCCGCCGGTAAGTCTCACTTTTTCAACTCCCAGCGACACAAACATGCCGATCATCCGCATATAGTCGGCGATGGGAAGCTCGCTGAACTGCGCGCCTTCATTGCCTGTGCGGCAGTAGACGCAACGGTAGTTGCAACGGTCGGTCACCGAGACGCGCAGGTCCGTGATGGCTCTCCCGTGGCTATCGCGCAGGCGCAATCCCTCGACCGCCTGGTGGGCGGGTAGGACGACCTCGTCTGGAGCGTTGAGAACTGCAGTAGCCATCGTTTGCTTACTCTTTTGATGCGCTTTCTTTTACCTAGGGTACATAAAGGCGTGGGTCTTGAGAAACCCATCGCAACGCTTGCATGCTACGAAAAGTTCTGTAGTAGTATCCAGCCATTAGTCCGAACAGGACGGGTGCCCAACGAGACGCCCGCATGACTTATGGAGCACTTTGAAATGCAAACTCCCAGTACTCTGTCCATCTGGCTCAGCGAACAGGCTGGTCCATTTGGGATCATCCTTCTCTTGCTCGCTTTTGTCATGATCGTCCTTTATTTGTCTGCCCGCAACCGTAGGGCGCGCATGAATCAGGAACGATCTGGTGCGAACGAAGATACGTTCGTCAACTCACTTCTTATCAACGGTTTCGATCCACTGATCTCGCGGAGTACCTACCGATACCTGCAAGATCAGCAATTTGTCAGTTTTCCGATTGAGGCGGGCGATCTTCTGGACGAAGATTTAGGACTTGCCAGCCGGGACGTCGAGGAGGCGGTCATCGATTTGTTGGCTATCACCAAGCGCCTTTACCAACCAGGTCTGGAGCCAGCTCCGCTTGTTACAGTGGAAGATCTCTTGCGTCTCATCCAGGCGTCGCCGCGGCGGTCTGAATTCGCTGCCTGACTCTCTCAATTACTGAACAATGGCCGACCCCACCCCGGGATCGGCCATTATTGTCTAAGCCTTGGCAGCGCTAACGGCCTTGGTCAGGGCGGGAACGATCTCAAAAAGGTCGCCTACGATGCCGTAGTCGGCTACTTCAAAGATGGGAGCGTTTTCGTCCTTGTTGATCGCGATAATTGCCTTGGCGCCCTTCATGCCGACGAGGTGCTGAATCGCGCCTGAGATGCCGACCGCAAGGTAAAGCTTGGGGGCAACGGTCTGGCCGGAGCTTCCCACCTGCCGTTCCATGGGGAGCCAGCCGTTGTCGCAGATCGGGCGGCTGGCCGCGAGTTCTGCGCCCAGCGCGTCTGCCAACTCCTGCACAATGGCGATGTTTTCTTCCTCGCGGATGCCGCGGCCGACCGACACAATGACAGGTGCAGCGGAGAGATCGACCGTCTGGGCAGACTCGCGGAAGCGCTCGCCGGGTTTGTTGCGGATCTCGCTGGCGTTGAGTTCTACCGCTATCGCCTTGATCTCCGACTGGCCAGCGACTAGGGAGTCCGCACGGAAGGTTCCCGCCTGGACGGAGAAGAAGCAGGGAGATTCCGCTGATGCGGGTTTGGTGGGCTTGTAATCGGCATTGAGCTTGCCCTGCAGGAGTTGCCGGACAAAGATGGGGCCGTCGTGAATCGCAATGACGTCTGCAATCAGTACCTGGTGGAAGCGGGTGGCGAGCGCAGGGGCAAAGTCCCGAACCTGGTAGGTGTGGGGGAAGAGAACGTAGCTGGCACCGATCTGTTTAATGGCCTGCTCGAGGGCAATGACGTAGGCGTCTGACGTGTATTCGCCGAGGACTGCATGGTCCAACGTGTAGACAGCTGCAAGCTGGTTAGCAGTAACCTGCGTTGCGAGCGAGGTGATATCCGTGCCCAGAATCGCGGCCGAGCAGGGGATTCCCAGGGTCGCGGCAAGCTGCTGGCCAGCGGCAAGGGCTTCAAAACTCATCTTGTTCCAGGAGCCTGCGCGCTGCTCCATGACTATCAAAACACCGCTCATATGATCCTCACTTCAAACTTCAGCTTTTCGACGATCTGGTTAGCTATCTCAGCCGGAGTTCCGGTCAGCATCTGGGTACGCTTCTGCTTTTCAGGCAGGTAGACCTTCGCAAGCTCAACAGTAGGCGGAGCGGGATCTGCAGGGGAGACGGTGTCGGTCGGCTTGGATTTCGCTTTTTTGATGCCCATAAGGGTGGCGTAGCGGAGTTTGTTGCCGCCGGACTGAATGGTCAGCAACGCGGGCAGGGGCATGTCCATGTGCTGGAACCAACCATCTTCGAGTTCGCGCTTGACGCGAAGCCCAGTGGCGGTCTTTTCGACCTGCATGATGATCGTCGCGTGGGGCATGCCGAGCAGTTCGGCGAGGACGACACCGGTCTGGCCGAGGCCGAGGTCGTCGGACTGGAGGCCGGTCAGGATCAGGTCGGGCGATTCGGACTTGATGGCTTCGGCGAGCATTTTGGCGACGGAGAGCGTATCGAGCGCTGTGAGTTCGTCGTATTCGACATGAATCGCACGGTCTGCGCCCTTGGCGAGCGCCTCGCGCAGCGTTGAGGTGACGCGCTCGGGTCCCAGGCAAAGGACAATGACTTCGCCCGAGCCACTCTTTTCCTTGAGTTGCAGCGCCTCTTCGAGCGCGTAGGCGTCGGGCTCGTTGATGGTATAGGTGAGGTCGTCTTCGTCGATCCACTTTCCATCGGCTGCGATTGCGATCTGGGCGTCGCGCTCGGGGACCTGTTTGATAGCTACGATGATCTTCATTGCTTTGGGGACTCCGGGAACTGAATGCAGGTTCAGTGACAGAGTTTAGCGCACGGAGCAGAGCTTTGACGAGGACACGGTAATGCCTTGAATACATAGGCTGGTGGTTCGTGACAAACGCGATACAGTACGTCTACCGGGCACCACAAATTCTAGCTACGGAGCCGCTCCTTTGAAGAAGCTTTCCTTCGCCCTCTCGCTGGCTGTGTCGTCGTCTTTGTTTTCCATCCACGTTTCTGCCCAGACGCGCAGGCTTTCCGCAGATGATCTGCCGAAGCTTGTGCGCATCACCGATCCTCAGTTCTCCCCTGACGGCAAGACGATTGCTATCAACGTCGGCCGGGCTAACCTCAAGGATGATCGCTGGGACACGGAAATCGACCTGGTGGATATTGCGACCAGGGAAGTGCGCGTGATGACGCGGGAGCGGCTTGGTGTGGGGTCGGCGCGGTGGTCCCCGACCGGTGATCGAATTGCGTTTCTGGCGCAGGACGTGAACAAGAAGGCCCAGATTTTTGTGCTGCCGTCGGGGGGCGGGGACGCGATGCAGTTGACCCACTCGAAGACGCCGATCAGCCTTCTGGCGTGGAAGCCGGATGGAGTATCGCTGGCTTATGCGGCGACCGATGAAGAGCCGGAGAAGAAGGATGAAGCGAAGTTTGAGGATGCGTTTGAAGTAGGCAATAACAACTATCTGGAGCGTGCGGCGGCGCTGCCGGTTCATCTGTGGACCGTGACGACGATCGATGGCAAGGCCACGCGCATCACGCAGGGCGCATGGTCGCTGCCCGGACACCTGCCACCTGCCGGACCACCCTCTCAGATTGCGTTTACACCGGATGGGAACTCGGTCATCTTCGTCAAGGCGGACTCTCCCACCACGGGTGAGACCGAGTCCAGCCGACTGCAGAAAGTCGATATGGCGACGGGCAAAACCTCCGGGATTACGACTGCGGATGTGGCGGAATCGAATCCGATGCTTTCGCCGGACGGGACGAAGATTGCCTACAGCTTTCCGCGGGATGGACAGAGACACAACCAGGGCAGCCTATATGTTGTTCCGGCCGCCGGTGGTGCGGCGACGGATGTGGCTTACGCTCTGGATCGCGATATAAGCGGCGCGGGGTGGATGCCGGACGGACAGGCTTTGGTCGCGGTCGCCAACGACGAAACCAACGTGCATATGTGGCTGCTGCCGGTGGGCGGCGGCAAGCCGAAGCCGATCGATCTGAAAGGGCTTACTCCTGCGCCCGGGATTGGCGTCGGCAAGGGTGGAGAGATTGCTTTCGCCGCGACCACTGGGAATCGTCCGGCTGAGCTGTTTTATCTTCCCCATGTGGGAGATGTTCCGGTGCAGTTGACGCACCTGCAGAGTGTGACCGATGGCATGGAACTGGGCAAGGCCGAGACGGTGAAGTGGAAGAGCGATCGGTTCGACGTGGACGGCGTCCTGACCTATCCGCCAGACTATGCAGCCGGCAAAAAATATCCGCTGGTGCTGTATATCCATGGTGGTCCGACGTCGGCGTCCCTTGAGACATTCAGCATGCCGGCGCAGATCTTTGCGGCGCAGGGATGGTTGGTGTTCGAGCCCAATTACCGGGGCAGCAACAATGAGGGCAATGCCTTTACGACCTCCATCGTGGCGGACGCGGGCGCAGGACCGGGGCGGGATGTGATGGCGGGGGTCGCGGCATTAGAAAAGCGAGGCATCGTCAACGAAGGCAGGATCGCGGTCAGCGGATGGTCTTATGGCGGGTTTATGACTTCGTGGCTGATTGGAAACTATCCGACAGTATGGCGGGCTGCGGTAGCGGGCGCTCCCGTGACGGATATCCTGGACCAGTACACGCTGAGCGATAACAACATCCAGAGGGCAAGCGGCTATGGGCCTTCGCCGTTTGTGGGCGAGAAGAGCCTGCAGCGCTACGCGGCCATGTCGCCATTGACCTATGCCTGGCGGATGAAGACGCCAACACTGATCATGTCGGATGTTGGAGACTGGCGCGTCACAACGACGCAGGCTTACAAGCTGATGCACGCGCTCAAGGACAACCATGTGCCGGTAAAGTTCATCGCCTACCCTGTCGCGGGACACAGCCCGGCGGACCCGGTTCGGGCGCGGGATGTTTATCGGCGCTGGACGGGGTGGCTTGCAATGTATCTGAATGCGCCCAGCCCGACGACATCGACGGGAGACTAGCTCCTAGGCTGACGGCACGATCTCTGCTTTAGGGAGGGCGCGGGCTGTCAACTGGGCTATGTCCAGCAGCTGCGGCGAGTTGGTGGGTGCGACCGTGCCGAGCGCGTCTCGGAACATGGTGTTGCAGAACGGGCAAGCGGTGCCGATGATCTGAGCGCCGGTGTCAACCAGTTCTTGGGCACGGACGTGCGAGACACGGGCCGTGCCGCCCTCTTCCCCGAGGAAGGCGAGTCCGCCGCCGGCTCCGCAGCAGAACGAGCGCTCATGGTTGCGGGGGGCTTCAACGAGGTTGCCAGCGGCTGAGACGAGTTCACGAGGCTCCTCGTAGATGTCCTGGTAACGGCCGAGGTAGCAGGGGTCGTGGTAGACAATATCCCCGGCAGAGGCTTGTTTGGGCAAGCGATCTTTGTGGCGCGCCATGAACTCGGAGTGGTGTTCGATCTCGGGAGCGATTCCATATTCGCGCCAGTCGGTCGCGATGGTTCGGACACAGTGGGGGCAGATGGCTACGATTTTTTTGACTTGACTGGTAGTGAACTGTTTCAAGCCGGCTTGAGCCAGATTGCCGAACACAAGGTCGTTGCCAAGACGGCGGGCGGGGTCGCCGGTGCACTTTTCCTTCTTCAGAACACCGAAGGTCGTGCCCAGGTAGGTCATGATGCGGGCGAAGTCAGCGATGATCTCGCGGCCCTTGGGGTCGTAGCCGCCCATGCAGCCCAGCCAGAGGCAGTACTCTTGCGAGCCGTCGAAGATGGGGAACGCTTCTTTTTTGATGAACTTGTCGCGGTCGGAGGCGGGGAGGCCGAGAGCGTTGCCATTTTTTTCCAGCGCGAGGAAAAGCTTGGTGCCATAGGTGTCTTCCCACGCGCCGGTGTTAGTGGCGCCGCGGCGCATGCCGATGATGATGGGCAGATGCTGGATGCCAACCGGGCACTGGTACTCGCAGGCGCCGCAGGTGGTGCACTCAAACGCGGCTTCCATTGAGAAATAATTGGCGGGGGGATTGTCGGGGGAGGCGTTGGCGAGGACAACCAAAGATCCCTCCGCTTCGCTGTCTAATGACAACAAATCTTGCGTCACGGGAGTATTGTCGCTGGCTTGCAGGAACTCGGCGCGCTGCTCGTTGAGTAGAGGAGTGGCGCTGTGGGGGCCGAACTCGTTCAGGTACGAACGCATCCCGAGGATGATCTCCTTGGGGTTCAGAACCTTGCCGGTGGTGGAGGCGGGGCAATGCTCGGTGCAGCGGCCGCACTCTACGCAGCTATAGGCCTGAAGAGAGATGAGTTGGGTGACATCCTGGCCGGTGACGAGGCCGAAGTCTTCGATCTCGGTGCCGTCGGGCTTCTGCCCCTCCTGGAGTGGTGGAATCTTGGCGAAGGAGTCGCGCTTCAGGAAGACCGTCAAGGGGCTCAGAACCAGGTGGAGGTGCTTGGTATGGGGGATGAGCGGCAGGAAGACCAGCAACGCCAGCGTATGCGACCACCACAAAGTCTTAAGGGTTCCGGAGTCGCCTTGAAAGAAGAAGGCGGCGAGGTATGTCACCATCAGGGTAAAGATGAGGAAGGAGATAAAACCGGATTCGTAGGACACTTTTTTGCCCAGCCAGACGGGGCGAGTGACGAAGCGGCGGTAGAACAGCCCGGCGATGGAGACGGCTACGAGTGCAGCCCAGACAGCGGCGAACAGGAAGTAGAAGCGGCCGATGAAGCTCTCCGGCGGCAGGAAGCCAAGGCGCACTCCGACGAAGAAGTGGTTCACAGAGACAAGCGCGAAGGCCAGGAAACCCCAGAAGACAAACGCGTGCAGGACGCCCGGCAGGGGCCGCTCCTTGATAACTTTGGACTGGAACAGGACCTCAGATGTAAAGGTCCAGATGCGCCACCCGAGCGGATTCAGGGTAAAGTCTGCATCTCTTTTGCTGCCAAAAATATTTTTGAGGATAGGGAGAAAGCGATAGAAGAACAATACGCCTGAAACCCCGACGCAGACCGTGAGCAGGGTCATCTCTAGAGCGGAGAAGTGTGCCGGCTCGTTGAGCGTGAGTACGGCGGGAGCAGCAGCGAACATCAAGCCCTATCCGCGGACGACGCCTCTGTGGTGGCGCGATCGTTCGTTCTGAAAGACGTTTGTTGCGGCCTACAAGCGTTTCAGCTAGTAGCTGAAGAACTCGTTGGAACCGCGGCGGAGACTGATGCCCGTAAGCAGAAAGAAGGCTGCAAGAATTGCCGTGATCGAATTCCAGATAACCATCGGTCGAGCCAGGCCCGGAGAGTACGTAGCATCTTGGCCGGACCAGAGCAGCATCAGCAAGGAAACGAGGAGGCACTGGACGCCAATTACCAGAAAGAGCTGTCCGCGACGACGGCGGCGATCAAGCACAACGATCTCGCCGGGGGTAAGTTTACGCTCTTCAACGGGAATCGTGGTATTTGCCATCTTGCTCTTTTCTCCTGCAGTTTGTACGGCTCGAAGCAGTACCGGGCCTGACCTCGGCCCCTACCACTAGTAAAACACGCTTCGCGCTGGACTTGACCGCGGGTATTCATGTCCGCAAACGTTTCTACCTCTCAAAGCATAAATGAATGGTGGTTCAGTCGTAAAGCGGGGTGCTAAATGAAGGCTACCGACTGAATTCCGGCCACGTCGAAACGTTTGCGGCAACGAATATTTTTGCAGCCAACCAGGTCGTCGCGGCGAACCATATAGCTTTGGGCCTTGGCAAAACGGGCTTTGTCCCGGTCGTCGGCTCCGCGCCCTAATTGGGCTTTTTTACGCCGCACCAGCCAGGAAAGTTCGTACTCTCCCTGCTGGCCACAGTGCGGGCATGTCATGGTGTGGGTTCGGTTTTCAGGCCGCTCGTCGAAAAAATCGCGCTCTTCCATAGCTGACCTCCGGGCGTCGTGCACAGATCGCAGGCGGCGATGGATTTCGGCTCGCCGGCGGATTGCGATGCCCCTTCGGATGAGAGTATTGCATATCGGGCCACGAGATAGAAGTGGGCAGGAGCGGGATGAAGAAGGCGAAGAAGCGGATTTTCTCAATCGTTAAGGCCGTCAAGGAGAATGCGCGAGCCCGCCTAGGCTCTCCTCCGCCGGAGCGTGTGATCCCGGACCCCAAGGCCAGGGCGGCCGCTCATCCGAAGCACAA
Source organism: Rhodanobacteraceae bacterium (assembly GCA_043749265.1). Classification (GTDB taxonomy): domain Bacteria; phylum Acidobacteriota; class Terriglobia; order Terriglobales; family Acidobacteriaceae; genus Edaphobacter. The sequence goes on from JAYVDT010000247.1 coordinate 16,144, forward strand.
AGAAACGCTTGCCAACATCCTGGAACGTGCAGAGAAGACTGAGGAATAGGGCACGATGAATCTGGACGTAACACTGATTTTCTTTCAAGTTGTGGTGCTGGTCTTTGCGTTCAGCGTTCATGAGTGCGCTCATGCCTATGGAACTCAGCGGCTCGGCGATCCGACCGCGTTCATGCTCGGACGCGTGACGCTGAACCCGATGAAGCAGCTTGATCCCTGGGGCTCGATCGTAATGCCGGCATTGAGCCTGGTGTTTGGCGGAGCGATGGTGGGCTGGGGCAAACCGATCCCGGTGACGCTGCGAAACTTCAAAAAAATCAAGCGGGACGACGTGCTTTCAACCTGCGCCGGGTTGGCAAGCTTTCTGGCGATGGCT
>JAYVDT010000248.1:0-1596 GCA_043749265.1 Rhodanobacteraceae bacterium
CAGGCCTGGCAGCAGCTTGGCGGATGCGACATTCTGGTTAATAACGCCGGTGTCGAAAAGAATGCGCCGTTCCCCGAGGCGACCGAGGCTGATTACGACCTCGTCATGAATACCAATCTCAAGGGTGCGTTCTTCCTGACACAGCGTTTCGTCCAGAAGCTGATGGCGGCCAAGAAGCCGGGCCGCGTCATCAACATCTCATCGGTGCACGAAGACATGGTCTTCCCGAACTTCGCGAGCTACTGCGCGGCGAAAGGGGGCATGCGTATGTTGATGCGCGACCTTGCAATGGAGCTTGGCCCATCGCAGATTACGGTTAACAACGTCGCTCCCGGCGCAATCAGCACGCCCATCAACGCGTCGCTCCTGGCAGACAAAGCGAAGCTCGATGCCCTGCTCAAGAACATTCCACTGGGCCGCATGGGAACACCGGAGGACGTCGCGGGAGTAGTTTCGTTCCTCGCCTCAGAGGATGGCGCCTACGTCACAGGCAGCACGTACTACGTGGACGGCGGATTGATTCGTAACTACAAAGAGCAGTAACAAAAAGCCCCATCCTGACGACGAAGAAGATTCGGTCGTGAGGATGGGGCCTTTTCATGGACCCTTCGAACTACTGGTTGACGCCGCTGGCGAGGAAGCCACCGTCCACAACGAGGATCTCGCCGGTGACGAAGTTCGAGGCTTCGCTCGCGAGGAAGATCGCCGAGCCGACGAGCTCCTCCGTCTTGCCGAAGCGATTCATCGGGGTGCGCATGAGGAGCTCCCTGCCACGCTCGCTCTCGTCCAGCAACGTCTCATTGAGTGCGGTGCGGAAGACGCCGGGCGCAATCGCATTGACCGTGACACCCTGCGCGCTCCACTCCACCGCAAGCGACTTGGTGAGCGCGCCGACAGCAGCCTTGGAGCAGGCGTAGGCCGTGACTTCTTTGAGACTGACAAAGGTATTGAGCGAGGCGATGTTGATGATCTTGCCCGAGCCACGCTCCAGCATGTGCTTGCCGAAGATCTGGCAGGCGCGCAGCGTGCCCGTGACGTTGGTGTTCATAATGTCATTCCACGTCTCTTCCGATACCGTCAGGGTGGGCTCGCGCTTGATCTTGCCGGCGCAGTTGATCAGGATATCGACCTTGCCGAAGGCCTTAAGAGTGTGGTCAAGAAGAGCTTGCATGCTTTCGCGGTTGCTTACGTCGGAGGTGACACGCAGAGCTTTGCGGCCCTTGGACTCGATGACCGCGGCAGTTTCATCCACCTGCTCCTGGCGGCGTGAAGTGGCGACTACATCAGCACCGGCTTCCGCCAACCCAATCGCCATCGCCAAGCCAATGCCCGACGTTCCGCCTACGACGACCGCAACTTTACCCGTCAAATCAAACAGCGAATGTCCCATCGATTCTTACACCTCTTGTTTCATAACTACGTTTGGCGTGGCGTTCCAACGTGCTCCAGTATCTCGTTCACGACGACATCTGGCGCGCGATCGTTCACGATGGTGAACGCGTTCGCCGAAGGCTCCAATGTCTTGAATTGGCTGTCCAGCAGGGCCGGATCCATATATTCATGGTGGCGTGCGGCAAGGCGTTTCGCGATCAGTTC
>JAYVDT010000249.1:0-1596 GCA_043749265.1 Rhodanobacteraceae bacterium
TGGCATCTCCTTCTTCACCTTCACCCAGATCGCTTACCTTGTAGATCTTGAGCAGGGCGCAGCCGCCAACGAAGACTTTCCCAGCTACCTCCTCTTCGTCTCCTTCTTCCCCCACCTCGTCGCCGGGCCCATTCTCCATCATAGCGAGATGATGCCGCAATTCCGCCAGACCCGCCGCTATCAGCTCCGGAGTGCCGACCTCGCCGTCGGCTTCTCCTGGTTCATCATGGGTCTCGCCAAAAAAGTGCTCCTAGCCGATACCTTCGCCTACACAGCCAACGCCGTCTACAGCACCTCCGGCCACGTCGGCCTCTTCATCGCCTGGCGAGGCATCATCGGATACGCCCTCCAACTCTACTTCGACTTCTCCGGTTACTCCGACATGGCGCTAGGCCTCGCACGCACGTTCTCCATCGACTTCCCCCTCAACTTCGCCTCCCACTACAAATCCTCCAATATCATCGAGTACTGGCAACGCTGGCACATCACCCTTACCCGCTACGTCACCGCCTACGTCTACAACCCGCTCCAACTCTGGATCAACGATCGCCGCCAGACTCAAGGCAAAAAAGTCTCACGCAAAGCGCTCGCTACCCCGGGAGGTTTTCTCGGCATGCTTGCCTTCCCCTTGTTTACCACCTTCGTCATCACCGGCGTCTGGCACGGCGCCGGAACAAAATACCTCGTCTTCGGACTACTCCACGGGTCCTTTCTCACCATCAACCACGCTTGTAGACTCTTTCAACCCAGGCCCGCCACTAGTGCCACCGTAATGAGCACCCCAGCCCGCCCGTTCGCCCATGCTGGATGGGTATTGCTCACTTTTCTCTGCGTCATCAGTGCCCAAACTTTCTTCCGTGGCAACACCTGCTCACAGGCCGTCCATCTGCTCTGCTCGATGGCCGGGGCACACGGACTAGGGTCCCTTCAGCTGCCGGATGAAAGCATCGCCGCCGCCGCCGCCGATCTCGCAACTCTGCTCGCAGGCCTTTTCATCGTCTGGACCCTCCCCAATACCCAGCAGATCCTCCAGCGATTCAAGCCCGCAATCACGCTCACCCAATGGGATCAGTTGCAAATCAATCCCCGTCTGCTATGGTCTCCCCGTGCCGGATGGGCTGTCGCCGCAGGTGTCTTATTTTTCTTTTCACTCGTTTACCTTCAACAGCCATCTACCTTCTTGTACTTCCAGTTTTGACATGAATCCCGAAGACCTCATCACGCCAGCACCTCCCCGGGCTTCTATCGGAAGTAGCACCACGACCTATCTGTACCGGCTTGCCGTCGTCTTCCTCCTTCTATATTTTTTTCCCTTCTCTATCATGCGAATCCCCGGCTTGGAGCGTTGGTGCGGTTCCAGCTTCGGACCGGCGCTGGACTTTGGCTTCCAAGTCCCGCAGGAAAATGCAGACATCGTCATCTTTGGAGACTCCAGTGCCGCCGTTGGTATCGATCCACGCCAGATGTCCGTTGACCTCGGCCTCAAGGTGCTCAATCTACCGAACACAGGAGCCAGCCTCCACGTCGTAGGCGACATGAACCTACGCCGCTATTTTAAAACCAACAATCCGCCGCGACTTCTCATCTTCTACTTCA
>JAYVDT010000250.1:0-1591 GCA_043749265.1 Rhodanobacteraceae bacterium
GTGAGGGTGATGCGGGTGTTGGGGAGAGCGGCTCCGGAGGGGTCGGCGACGAGGCCTTTGAGTTCACCGAGGATCTGCGCTGATGCGGGGAGAGAGAGCAACAGAGCCGCAGCGGTGGTCCCCAGCGTCAGGAATCGGGGTTGAGACATGCTTCGAATCTATATGAATTGATCCGTATAACCAAGCAGGAGTCGCGTCAGGATGGGTCGGTTTCGATGCGCTCAATCATGACGTCAGTGGACTTGATGAGAGCGGCTGCGGTTTGGCCTTTGCGGAGACCGAGTTCGCGTGCGGCTTCTGAGGTAATGATGCTGGTTATCTTCTGCTCGCCGATGGATAGGACGATCTGGGCGAAGAGGCCTTCGATGCGGATGCTGACGATCTTGCCGGTGAGTTGATTGCGTCCGGAGATGCGTCGGTAGCGCTGGCGGGAGTCGGCTTCTTTTTTGAGGTTGTCTGTGGCGAGGAAGGGCTTGAGGGTGGCGAGGGAGATGCGGTGATGGCCGCCGGGAGTTGGCGAGGTTTTGAGCTTGCCGGAGAGGATCCACTGCTTGATGGTGGGATAGCTGATGGCCAGCATGCGTGCGGCTTCGCGAGGAGTTAGGAGGGGTGGGATTGGCATGAAGATATTGTGAGGCTTTGCCAGCGAGTTCGAGAACTGCAACCGCAGATTTTCTCCGTTGCGCTACGGAATGACAACAGACGGGGAATGAAGGCAGCGCAGAGAAGAGCGGTTCAGGCTTTGCCTGGTGGGGTTTCTGGCTGGATGGGGAGAGAGACGCGGAAGGCGGTGCCGCTGTGGCCACGACGAGTGCTGCTGCGGATAGTGATGCGGCCGCGGTGGCCTTCGACGATGGTTTTGGAGATGGCCAGGCCGAGGCCGGTTCCGTTCTCTTTTTTAGTGGTGAAGAAGGGATCGAAGACTTTGTTGAGCATGACCTTGGGGATGCCATGGCCGTCGTCGGCTACGGTGACGTGGATCTCATGGGCGCACTTGCGGACCCGGAGGCAGAGGGTGCCATTGTCCGGCAGCGCGTCTACTGCGTTGCCGACGAGGTTCGAGAGGACCTGGAGAATTTCGCCGGGGTGAGCTTTGACGACGGAGTCCGGGGCGAGGTTGGTGACGATATGGATCTGCTTGTCGGCGATGCGGCGCTCATGGACGCGGAGGGCGGCCTCGGCTACGGTGACGATGTCGGTGGAGAGGCGTGCGGTGGGCGGGCGGTGGAAGCTAAGAGTTTGCCGCGCGATGCGGATGAGGTTTGAGAGTTCGGATTCGAGGAGGGAGACGTATTCGCGGACTTTATCGGCGTTGTCGGCTTCCTGATGAACGAGGTAGGCGAGGTTGGAGATGGCTTCGAGGGGGTTGTTGATCTCGTGCATGATGGCGGCGGAGTATTGTCCGGCTGCGGCACGGCTCTCGCTTTCGCGGAGAGACTCTTTGATCTCGATCCAGAGCTTCTGTTTTGTGATTGGTCTGGCGATGGGGACTACTTCCTCTCCGGGAAGTTGATCCAACTGGATTGAACGCCAAGGGGCTGGTGTTCGGGACTCAGAGGAAGGCGCCGCAGGCCGCTTCGTTCGCTTCAGC
>JAYVDT010000251.1:0-1587 GCA_043749265.1 Rhodanobacteraceae bacterium
AAGCACAGAAGGAACTCCCTGGATAATGCACAAAGGTACCACGTACCTGTTACTTTGTTACATCATGGCCCACATTTTTCAGCCACCCATCGAGCTTGCGGGCTTCGCTGCGCGACCGCCACTTCCCCCTGTAATTTACCGCGTCGGGGTGACTGGACACCGTCCCAACCGCCTCCACCCCAATACTCGTTCTCTGGTCGAATCGCTGGGCAGTATCTTGCGGCAGATTCAGGCCGATGTTCTTGCATCTTGCACCGCCCGTGCCGGGGAGAGATCTCCTCGTCTCGTGCTCGTCTCTTCGCTCGCGGAAGGCGTCGACCGCATGGCTGCTCGCTGCGCGCTGGACCTGGGCTATGGGCTACAGGTTCCCCTCCCGTTCCCCCGGGAGGAATACGCCGCCGATTTTACCGGTCCAGAATCGCTCGCGGAATTCCACGACCTGCTCGCCCGTGCGGACAGCATCTTCGAACTCGAAGCTTCGCCTCCGCATCGTGATTTTGCCTATCGTGCCGCCGGTCACATCGTTCTACGTCAGTGTGACCTTTTGCTCGCTGTCTGGGACGGTGAGCCATCAGGTGGAATTGGAGGAACCTCCGAGCTCATCGACGTCGCTGAGGAAGCCGGCCGAGCGGTCCTGTGTATGGAAGCGATCGCTCCGCACGCACTGACTTTTGGAAACCATACAGATCCTCTGGATGGCGTTCGCGAACTTATCGGCGCCACGCTTGCCGACTCCGCCGGACCCTCCGCCGACGTTAAGAAACGCTATATCGAGGAAAAATGGCCTAGGCGAATCGCCACCACCTCCCACACCGTGCTGCGTCTTTTGGGCGAGCATCGCTGGACCCGTGCTTCCGCTCCGAAACCAGACGCCTTCCCCGAACTCGAAAGCCACCTGCTCACACGATATTTTCGTTGGGTAGACGCGCTGGCCGTTCGTTACGGGGAGAAGAGTCGAAGCGCCGCCATGCGCATGCAGCTTCTTGCGCTGGGAGCTGTAGTCTCCGCCATCCTCATCCTGCCGTTTGAAGAGCACCACTTGTGGCTGCAATTCTTTTCCTTCTGTGAGGTCGTCTGCATCATCTGGCTCCTGCTGGAAGCCGTTCGATCCACCCGGAGCGATTGGCATGCCCGCTGGATCATCTATCGCTCTCTCTCCGAGCGGCTCCGCTGCTTGGACTTCCTCGGTCCCCTTACCGAAAGCATTCCCGGTCCATTAGGCGGTGGCGGTATCAACCGGCAAGGGAGCGCACGCGAGTTCAGCGCATCTTTTGTCCAAGCGGTAACCCGGGAGTATGGCCTGGCACCCGCGCAGGTCGATACAAACTTCCTTGGTAGGCGCGCCCAAGCGCTTGCCTCTGTGATCAGTAGTCAGGCCGCTTTTCAGCATCGCGTCGCGCACCGATATGAGTCCGTGGAAAAGGCCCTGCAGCGTGCAGGTATTCTTCTTTTTGTTGGCGCCGTGGTGCTATGCCTTTTAGATGTTTTTCGCGCCATCACGCCGGAACTGTCTGAACGCATGAATGCACATGGCTTCAGCGGCGTGCGGGTTGCCACTGCTGCGGCCATCGTGCCGGCGCTCGGCGC
>JAYVDT010000252.1:0-1587 GCA_043749265.1 Rhodanobacteraceae bacterium
CGGTCAAGCTGCTTGTCTCATCGGGTATGGCGCAGCCGCCCTCACCCAACCCGCTCCTGCTTGAGAACAATTATTTCCTTACCGGGGACTACGTCTCCGCGGGAGTTACTCTGCGTGGAACCGGTTCCGGCGGTATGGCCACCGGAAGCGTCGTCATCCCCAATTACACGCAGAGCGCCACCCAGGGTGTTCCTGACGGTGCTGACATCGTGGACGCGTTCCTTTATTGGGAGACGGTAGAAAATACTCCGTCGCCCTCTTCCACCAATGGAACCTTCAATCACTATCCGATCGTCGGCCAACAAATTGGCAGTGACCTGCCGAACTTCACGGACGGTGCATTCACCGGCACGATTCGAGCGTATCGTGCAAACGTGAATGTGTTCCTTCCTGCGGGAGCAAACGGAGTACGCTTTGGCTCAGGGACCTTCCCGGTCTCCTTGCCCGATAGCGGTGGAACTGGATTTCCACTCACCGAAGGCGCAAGCCTGGTGATCGTCTATCGCGTCCTATCTCCGAACTTTCCACTCAAGTCCGTGGTCATTTACGATGGCTCGGCGCATCCCACTAGTTCCACGGTCCAGGTGGTCAAGGGATTCTATGACGCGGTCGGCGGAGTCAACGGCACCGGCAAGAGTACGAATATCTTCGCCTCCGCCGGAGCCTGGAACAACAGCGTGGATACTGCAGTCGCGCTCGGGCAGTCCGACCAGTTCAAGGACACGCTGAATTCACCCGGAGCATATGCGGCGGTCATTCTCAGCACGCCGGTCAATAACAGCGACAACGACGGACTTCTCGATGCGTGGAAGACCGGTCCAACTGCAGGCGACTTCCATGCCGGACAGCCCGGCTATTACGACGTGAAGTCCGGATCATGGGTAGGGCTACCGGGCGCGAAGCATGGCCAGAAAGACCTGTTTGTTCAACTCGATTACATGTGCGGTGCTGTGCTGGCAGACGGCTCCTGCGATCCCGCCAAAGAAAATTTATTTCCTGCGCCTGATACCCAAGGAAATGATCCTCTCGCGATGGTCAAGGAGGCCTTTGCCGATTCGGGAGTGTATCTGCATCTCCAGATTGGGAATGCCGTGCCCGAAAGCACCTGCACGGATGACCTCACCACCAATCCGGCGCAACTATGCCAGTTCCCCAACCAGCCGGGAGTGGTTGGCTGGAAGAACAGTCTCCAATTTTCGAAGCTCTTCCCACGTAATCTTTTGGCCTGCCTTACGGGCGGCGATTGCACGACGCGCTTTCCCTACGGACAGAAGGACAGCTACCACTACGTTCTCTTCGGCCACTCGCTCGCGGTATCGGCCTGGAACAGTCGCTTCGGAAGCCTGACTTCGATCAACGTGATCAACGGCGTAACCACCATTGGCACCGTTGAACGATCGGCATTCAACGCGTGCCCGCGCCGCATCACACTCTCCGGCGTGCTTGGTAACCCAAGTCTCAACGGGGTGTACAACACCACAAGCTGCGCCGATGCAAAGACGATTGTCTTTGCGACTCCGGGTGTGCCCGACTGGAGCTATCCCAACGGCACCCTGCCTGAGCCGGTCATAGGCCTTACCTCGGGCA
>JAYVDT010000253.1:0-1587 GCA_043749265.1 Rhodanobacteraceae bacterium
AGCCTGAAGGATACGGGGCTTACGCTGCGGGCGCTTGGAGCGGAGTGCATTGTGTTGCGGCACGCGGCGGGAGGTGCACCTTTTCTGCTGGCGCTGGCCACTCGGCTACCGGTATTGAATGCTGGCGACGGGATGCATCAGCATCCTTCGCAGGCGTTGCTGGATCTACGCACCATCCTGCATCGGCTCGGCCTGGCTGGCAGGCCGGTGGATGCGAGCTTGCTCAAAGGCGTCACGGTTTCAATTACGGGCGACATTCGGCATAGCCGCGTAGCGCGGTCGAACGCGATGCTGCTGCCGCGCCTGGGAGCGAAGGTGCTGCTGTGCGGGCCGTTGGAGTTGCTGCCGGAAGAGGCGCTGACGCTCGGTGACGGTGTGGAGATTGTGCGGGATTTCGACGCAGCTCTGGCGCGCTCGCAGGTGGTAATGATGCTGCGAATTCAGCGGGAGCGGCTGGCGGGGCTTGAGCTTGATCTGGCGGAATATATTGCCCGTTATCAATTGACAGAGAAACGGCTTTCGCCTGCGCAGATAGTATTGCATCCGGGGCCGATGATTCGTGGGCTTGAAATCCAGGGCGAGGTGGCCGATGGGCCGCAGTCAGCGATTGAAGAGCAGGTGGCGAATGGGCTTGCGGTACGTTCCGCACTGCTGGTCCGGGCGCTGGGTGTGAATTTGTAACAGTACTATTCGCCGGTGTCTAAGTGGCGATGGAGAATGTAACCGAATGAGTAGCTTGTTGATTCTCGGTGGGCTGGCCATCGATCCGGCGACAGGATTGGAACTGCCGCGCGACCTTCTGCTTCGTGACGGATTGATTGCGGCTGTGGAAGCGCCGGGTGGGTTGGCGTCCGTCGAAGCGGATGCAACGCTCGATGCGACGGGACTTATCGTCGCACCGGGGCTGGTGGATATCCACGTTCATCTGCGTGAGCCGGGGCAGACTTACAAAGAGACGATTGCGACCGGGACCGCGGCGGCGGCGGCGGGAGGCTTTACGTCGATTATCGCGATGCCGAATACTCTGCCAGTGAATGACTCGGTGGAGACGTTGGCGTGGATGCTTTCGCCGGAGCGTCATGCTGCGGTTCGCCTGTTTGCAATGCCAGCGGCAACGGTGGGTAGCCAGGGAAAGCAGCTAAGTGATTTCGCAGCGCTGGTACATGCGGGCGCGCTGGGCTTTACCGATGACGGGAAGCCGATCCTGGATGACGCGATGATGCGTGCAGCCCTGGTTGCGGCGGCGCGCCTGGGCGTACCCATCTCGCAGCACGCAGAGGACCCGTCGCTTTCAAATGGGGCCATCATAAATGCGGGGCCGGTTGCATTCCGACTTGGTCTGCGTGGGTATCCCGCAGAGGCTGAGGCGAAGATCGTTCGGCGGGATATTGCGCTGGTACGGGAGATTGAAAAGGCTGATGGACTCCGTGCGCATCTGCACGTGCAGCATGTATCGACAGAGCTTGCGCTGGCAGCGATCCGTGCGGCAAAAGCGCAGGGTTTGCACATCACGTGCGAGACTGCGCCGCATCACTTTGCGCTGACGGACGAGGCAATTGGGGACTTCGATACGAATGCGAAGATGAA
>JAYVDT010000254.1:0-1586 GCA_043749265.1 Rhodanobacteraceae bacterium
GGCGTCGGACGCGAGCATAACCAGTTCCCCTGGCAGGACGAAAGGCTGAGGGTCGCCGGGCAAGCAGGCAAAATTGCCTCCGTAGAGAGCGGCTTTGACACGAACTTCTAATTCTTGAGCCATGGTTTGTATGCGATGCAGGTCCTATCCTACGTGGCGCAGGCCTTTACGGCATCGCCAAGGCCCGCGAGGACACGGCCAGCTTTCTCGAGAGACCGGCTTTGGAAAGATACAAGCTATGGCCGCGTCGCCCTCGCGCCGCAACCGGCAAGACAGAGACTGACCCTGCAGGAGGCGTCAAAAATCCTGCAAATATCTCGCCCTTCTTACCATCTTGCTTATCGCTGGCCATTCTTACAATCGAATTCCTAACCGACGTGCGGCATGTAAAAGAGGCTCAGGCGCGGCAGTTTACGGGCTTCAAGCAGGCGCTTCTGCAGAAATTGCTGGCTAATCTGCTTGATCTGCACAGCGCCCATCTTAGCCCGGTAAGGAGCCAACTCCCTCGCAGCCTGCTCGCGGAGGGCGACGAGTTCGGCTTCAGGCGCGGTCGCCAGCAAACCGGCAAACATCTTTTCTTCGAGTACCGTCAGGGTCCGATCCAGATCTTCAAGCGTCGGCGCGGTCGAGCCCTGGACCTCCGCCGCCAGGTCGCGCAGGCGCGCGGCAGTGGCAGGATCCAGACCTTCGATAGCAAGAGCATTGCTTTCGAGATAACTCGCAACCCGCTCGGCTTCAAAGCCGCTCTGTCGTTCCGTCGGCTGATTTACGAGACGGGCACCGGTGGACGCATCGACTGCAGCCTCAGCCGCTTGCATCACGCTCTGCGCAGCCCAGGCTAACCCATTGATCCTGCGCGTCCGGTGAGCGCCCGCGCGGAGCTTCTGAGCGTCGTGTTTGTCGAAGGCATCGTCAATCCCACGCAGCACTGCAAGCAGCGGGACCCCGGCCTCACACCACGTCTCAATCAGCGCCCAGTCCAGCGTGGAGAGCATCAGCAGCGAGCCCCTCCGCTTCTGAAAGTGGTCCTCGATTTCCGTGAAATAGTTGAAATAATTTTGCATGGGGAAAGAAAAAGGAGGCTACTCCGCTTCAGCAAGCCAATGACCACAGGCGAGTTAAAACGTCCGACGCCGTTGGCGTTCTTGGCGATCCAGATTGCGCTCGTAGATGATCCGAAGCCCGGTGAGCGTCAGATTTTCGTCCACCTCATTGAGATAGCGGGAGCCCCCGGCAATCAGACTTGCAAGACCTCCCGTGGCAATCGTCTTGATTGACACCGTGCCAACCGACTGCGTCGCGAGTTCAGCCAGCATCCTCTCCAGAATCCCGTCTACCAACCCGATATACCCGTAATAAAGCCCTATCTGAATGTTATCCACGGTCCCCGTTCCAATAACCTTCGCGGGCTTTCGGACATCGATGCGAGGCAGGCGCGCAGCACGGGTAAACAGTGCGTCCGCGGAGATCCCCAACCCCGGTGCGATTGCCCCTCCCAGAAACTCGCCGCGCGCCGAGACCACGTCAAACGTGGTCGCCGTCCCCATATCCACAATGATGCAAGGTGACTTGAAGCGATCGAACGC
>JAYVDT010000255.1:0-5561 GCA_043749265.1 Rhodanobacteraceae bacterium
GCCGCCATCTGGTCCGCGTCGGTCGGTTTCAGCGCCATCCAGGACACGCTCAACATGGTCTACAAGACCAAGGAGACTAGGCCCTACTGGAAGGCTCGCGGACAGGCTATGCTCGTCACCGTGCTGCTCTCGTTGATTGTGACCGCTGTGCTCTGCTGCCTGCTGCTCGGTACGTTTTCCTCGCACCTGTTACGTCATTACATCGGCAACCAGAGGCTGGGACTGTACTTCGGCATCGGCGCGCACATCGTCTTCGACATCCTGACCGCGGCAATGTTGATGCTGCTCTTCGCGACGATCTACTACTTCGCCCCGGATGTAAAGAACAAGAAATGGCATTGGCTCACTCCCGGCGCGGCCATCGGCATCACAGGATGGTTCCTGGCGTCCTTCGGTTTGCGGGTTTACCTGCACTTCTTCAACAACTTTTCCGTTACCTACGGATCGCTGGGCGCGGTCATTATCCTGCTTACCTGGTTCTACATCACCGGCCTGATGCTCCTGCTGGGGGCTGAGGTGAACTCTGAAATCGAAGCCGCTGCCGCCGAGTGGCGTCTCAAGGCTGAGGGCGCCATCCCGCCCCAGGCCTCTGCCGATCCCGACGCCCCCATCACCCAGCCCGTCTGATCCAGCCTGGTTGCGACTTTATTTCACCATAGGCTTCAGGATCTCATCCATCCGGTCCGGAACTCCCTGCACCCGCTCGAACACCGGATACTTCTGGCCCTCGTGGTAGTCCATCTTCAACACCTTGAAGAAACCGGTATTCTGCACGATGAATTCGATCGGCGACTGCGATCCTTTGCCATCTTTCAGGGCCGCTTTCAGCAGGTCCGGCGTGAACTCTCGTCCGTTGACCGCGACAATCTTCATCCCCGGCCCAAAGCCGGCCTTATCCGCCAACCCGCCGACTCGTGTGTCCGCCACCATCCCCTGTCCCGTTACCTGCATCCCCAGCGAGTAGTAAAAACTGGCTGACCCGGCCGCCGCCTCTTCCATTGCCGACCAGCTATTCGGCGTGTCCTTGTAGACGAGTTTGTATCCGCCATTCGTCACGCCTCCCAACGGAGCGCCCGGCCGGTTCGAGTCCAGGCGATCCTTCAACATCGTCGCCCAGTCATAAGGCACGACCGAGTTCAGCGTCGCCACCACATCCTCAAACGTATAAGGAACCACCTTCGCCGCCGTGTTGCCTCCCAGACCATGAAAAGCGCCAACAAAATCGTTCAGCGTCCTGCGGCCATTGCTCATTTTGCGAATAGTCGTATCTACGTCCAGCCAGACCAACTCGCCTTCATCATAAAAATCCGTGCCTCGCCGCCAGTTATCGTAGGATCCGCCAACGTTGTACAGAACCTGCGCCATCCGCGCCGTATCCTGCAAATCCCGCCACGTCCGGCCCGGACGATTGTCGTATTTGGCCGCAATCGTTGCCAGCCGGTCACGATACTGTTCGGGCGTCCAGATGCCGCAGCGTACCGTCAGCACATCGCCCAGATACTCCGTGAGCCCCTCATAAACCCACAGCAGGTCACCCACCATCGGCACCTGGTAGTTCGGTGTTGCAAGACCTGCAGGCCGACGATACTTGCCGTTCCAGCTATGCGTAAACTCATGCGGTAGAAGCAAGCCCTCCAGCACAAATTTGCTGTCGGAGGTAAACGTAGCCGGCTCTACACGATCGTCAGACGACTGGTGATGCTCCAACCCAAAGTGCGCCACCTGATCGCTCAGCGTCACCAGGAAGTGATAGTTGCCATAGTGGCGACTCTTGTAGAGCGCACCCGTCTCCCGCACCAGCTTTGAAAACTGATCGATATGCGCCTGCGAGATCGCCACATCTTCCGGTCCATCCGCCGCCATGTCGAGATAGTGCTTGATCCCAGCATCGCCGGTCAGTTCCACCTCGCGAAAGAACCGCCCCGCCAGCAGCGGCGAATCCACAAGCTGCTCCAGCGACACATCCTTGAACTTCATCACATCGCCCGGCGCGCTTCCGGCAGGCTCGAGCGCCGTGCCATAGCGCCAGCCCGCTGGCAGCGTAATCGACGGCGTAATCATCACTGCGCTGGCCTTCGTCTCCGGCCCGCTGTAGGGATACACCACGACCGTGTTCCAACTCAGCACCGCCAGGTTGGCGCTCGTTGAACCACCCGCAGAGAAGTTCGAGCCATTCGGCGTCGCAAGGTAGTCCATCTTCACCTGCAACTCGCTTACCCCCGCGGGCACGGTCAGGTGAAACGAGTACATCTCCACCGGATCCCGCTCCCACTTCAGCGGCGTACCATTGGCGGTAACGAAAAAACCGGCCTGGTTGTCGATCGGCCCCGTAGGCCCATGCTCTCCCGGAATCCACTTCGGATAAACCAGTGTCAGCGCTCCCGAGGTGACAGGAATCGTCTCCGTGGCGTGAATAATCTTCTTCGGCGCATCCCGTAAATCCACGCTCAATGTAATCGGCGCCACTTGCGCCATCGCACTTCCCACAACCACGATTCCAGCCACCACGACCAAGCCACGCACGCTAACCGTCATCCATCTCTCCTGAAAAGTCTTTTGGCAAAGTCTACTCGAATAACGCCGCCAACATAAAAGGACCAGCCCGCCCCAGCCACGCAGCCGCCAGCGCCATCGCCCGCTGGAGTGACTTGGCGCAAGCACCGGGAACGTCTCTGCGTCAGACTTTCCCTTCAGCCGCTGCCAATCAGCGTCGGAGAACACGTTCAGGTTCTCGCACCTGATACCAGTTGGCGAAGTGGATCTGGTCGTCTAGCCATGCGGCGCCCGGGCGCTTCACCCACGCGGTCCGATGACTCTTGCCGAGATCGACACTCTTTTCGTCTGGACGTCAGGGCGAGCCAGTATCTGCACGAGCCAGTATCTGCGTCAGCCATTATCAGCGGGACTGTTGCTGCCAGATATGTTTTAAAGGTCCGATTCGGCCCGCCCACCAGCCCACACTTTTGCGTGTCACGTACACTTGTCGAAACCCATCCATGAACCTTTACGCGATCGTCATCGGCATCATCGTTCTAACTCTGCTCACCGTCTCGCTGACCCGCATGTCGAAGGTCAAGACCAAGGCCGACTACCTCGTCGCTGGTCGCTCGCTACCTGCGTTCGTGCTGGTCTTCACGCTGCTGAGTTCGTGGATCGGCTCCGGCTCGCTGCTTGGTGGCGCGGAGAACGCGTACAAGCACGGCTTTCCGGCGCTCTGGCAGGCAGCCGGCGGGTGGGCCGGACTGCTCCTCATCTACTTCATCGCGCCACGCGCACGCAAGTTTGCGCAGTTCACGATCCCCGATCTATTGGAGGCTCGCTACAACCAGACAGCACGCGTTCTGGGCGTGATTGCTGTGCTTTTTACCTACACCGCCATCACGAGCTACCAGTTCATCGGCGGCGGCGATATCTTGCACCTGATCTTTCCAACCATCTCGCCGGTCCTGGGCCAGTTCATCATCGCTGGCTTCGTCATTTTTTTTACCGCGATTGCCGGAATGAGCTCGGTCGCTTATATGGACGTGGCGATTGGGCTGCTGGCGACGTTTTCTCTGCTGGTGGCACTACCTGTGCTGACTCACGCGGCAGGTGGCTGGGCGCATGTGCAGGCGATTTTGCCGGCCAGCCATTTTCGTCTATTTGGCGACATAAGCCACATCCAGGCCGCTGAGCTGTTCCTGCCAACGTGCCTGCTGATGCTGGGCAATCAGAGCATGTATCAAAAATTCTTCTCGGCCAGGAGCGAGAAGGATGCGACGCGTGCGGTGATCGGGTGGTTCGTCGGGATTGTGATTCTGGAGACCGTCATCGTGGCCATTGCGGTGCTTGGTTCTGCGATCTTCCCCACGGGCGAGGTGCATGACCGGCCGCGGGAGATCCTCGCATACACGGGCATGCATGGGCTGCCGCATCTGCTGGGCGCAATCATGGTGGGGGCCATCTTTGCCAAGGTGATTTCAACCGCCAACAACTACCTCTTTTCGCCTGCGACCAACCTTGTGAATGACGTGTTCGTGCGCTACATTCGGCCGGATGCCTCCAACAAGAGCATCTTGATTGTGAGCCGGTTGATGGTAGTGTTCCTGGGGATCTGGTCGCTGTGGCAGTCGTTGGGGACCAGTTCCGTGCTGAAAAAGAGCCTGTATGCGTACACGATCTACTCTGCGGCACTGACGCCGGTAATTCTGGCGGCATTCTTCTGGCGGCGGGCTACCGCGTCGGCAGCGGTGACAAGCATCGCAGCAGGAACTTTTGTCACCGTGTTTTGGGATTCGGAGTTTGTGCATGCCCACTTTCCCACGGTCATCGCTGAACGGGACGCTATCTTCCCCGCGCTGGTTGCTTCCCTGCTCAGTCTGTTTGTGGTGAGTCTGCTGACACCCCGACCTTCCGAAGCTCAACTGAAGCCGTTCGCTGAAGCCTGATCGAAAACCCGGCTTTTGCAAAAAGTTGCTCGCAACCATCCGGAATCAACATGGGTTAACTCGTAGGTAAGTTAGCTGATGTATGAGAACCACCGGGGGTATTCCATGACTATCACAAACGTGAAGGCAATGATCGCAAAGACAATGGCAGCAGGTTTGCTTGTAGGAGCGTTCTTGCTGGCATCTCCGCCGAAGGCACAGGCACAGGCTTCCTGGGGCATTCACATTGGGGTCCCGGTCCAGAACGCCTATGCTGAACCGCAGTATGGCTACGCTCAGCCGGAATATGGTTACTACGGCGAGGGCCGCCGCTACGAGGCCGAGCGCCGCTTTGAAGCCCAGCGCCGTTATGAGATCGAACGCCGCGAACAGTGGGAGCGTCGGGAGCAATGGGAGCGGCAGGAGCAGTGGGAGCGGCAGCAGGCCCACCGCCGCCACGAGGAGCACGAAGAGCATGAGCGGATGGAGCACAGCGGTTACGGCTACTATGGCCGGTAATTGATTTCTGTTGTATCGAAACGGGGACCCATCGGGGTCCCCGTCTTTTGGACTAAGAGACGGGCTGGTAGTAGCGGGTGGCGGAGTCGGCGCAGCCCTGACATAAGATGACGCCGTCGCGGCGGACTTCGCGGTCGTAGTTGATGCCCTCGCTGCAGACGGAGCAGGCAATGCGGGGAGATTTGTAGCCGGGCATCTCACGGGCTTCGAGTGGGACGGTGACCCATTGCTCGGTGAATAGGTCTTCGTTTTTCATCTCGCGGTAGGCATGCATCTGTTGCTGGTTCTTGTCTTCGATCTCGGGGAAGAGCTCGCGGGCTTTTTCTTTCGAGGATTCGCGCGCGGCGATGCGGACGGCCTTGCCGGTGGGCAGGTCGATAAAGGTCGCGGCCATCTTGCCCCAGTCGCGGAACTTAAGGGCTCGCTTGCCAAGGCGGCAGCCGGTGACGACGGCGATAGCATCGGTAGCGCAGCGGTCAATCTCTACAAAGGTGACGAGACGTTTGCGGTCTGCGCCGCGAGGATCTTCGATGCCAAGCCGCTCGCACCCGAGCATGGCCATGCGCACGCCGAGGATCTGGCCAGCGCAGAGGTGGCCGTGGGCGATCTCGGCTTCTTTGAGGAGATGTTCGAAGA
>JAYVDT010000256.1:0-1579 GCA_043749265.1 Rhodanobacteraceae bacterium
ATCAAGCAGGAACTCCTGCTGCCGTTCATCGGCGGCGTCTTCATCCTGGAGGCGGTCAGCGTCATGCTGCAGGTCGGCAGCTACAAGCTCCGCAACGGCAAGCGCATCTTCAAGATGGCCCCGTTGCACCACCACTTCGAACTCCTGGGCTGGAGCGAATCCAAAGTCATCGCCAGATTCTGGATCCTCGCCCTGGTCTTCGCGCTCTTCGCCCTGACCACGCTGAAGCTGCGGTGATGTTAGCGGATCCAGTCGGAATCGACGCTCCGGTTCTGCTCTCTGGGGTGTGATGATGCCTTTTCCGCCACATCCAAAGAATGGACTGGCGATCCTTCCATTGCTGCTCCAACTGGAAGCTTTTGCTCTCTTTCTCTATGCTGGGATGCGCGGGTCACGGTGGTGGCTTATCAAGCCTGGGCTATTGCCCTGTGGTGTTGGATATATTTTGGTTGTAATCGCGAGGGCACTAAATGGAACTGAATAACAAACGAGTCCTGGTCGTAGGCCTTGGCAAATCCGGCATCGCCGCCGCTCTCTTCCTCAAAGCCCGTGGAGCCCGCGTTACCGTCTCCGACACCCGCTCCGCCAAAGCCCTCGGTGAAGAGATCCCACGGCTCCTTGAAGCCGGCATCATGGTTGAAAGTGGAGGCCACGGCCTCCTCACCTTCCGCCGCCAGGACCTTATCGTCGTCTCCCCCGGCGTCCCGCTTGAAACCCCTGAAGTCGCCCAGGCCGCCGCGCTCGATATGCCGATCATAGGTGAGCTTGAACTGGCCTCGCGCTTCCTTTCCGGCCAGATCGTAGCCATAACCGGCTCCAACGGCAAGACCACCACCACCACCCTCATCGGGCAGATCTTTCAAGACGTCGGCCTGCCCACCAAAGTTGGCGGCAACATAGGGCTTCCCGTCATTGATCTTGTCTCCGAAAGCACAGCCGAAACCTGGAACATCCTCGAGGTCTCCAGCTTCCAGCTAGAGACAGCTGAGCAGTTCCACCCAAAAATTGCGCTGATCCTTAACATCACGCCCGACCACCTCGACCGCCACAAAACCTTTGAGCGCTACGCCGCCGCCAAAATCCGCATTACCCAGCGCCAGGGCCCGGAAGACTTCCTCATCCTCAACGCAGAGGACAAGGAGACCCAGATGGTCGCGGCTAAAACCAGCGCGCAGATTTTCTGGTTTAGCGGGGTTCGTCGGATCAAGCAGGGAGCCTTTGTCTACGGTGAAAGTATCTTCTTTCTCGCCCAAGAAGGCGGCAAGCCCGAGCCCATTCTCCCCCTCGCCGAGATCGCGCTCAAAGGCACACACAACATAGAAAACGTTCTAGCTGCCGTCTGCGCCGCCAAACTCGCCGGCATCTCCAGCGACTGCATCCGCAAAACCGTCGCTGCCTTCCAGGCCGTTGAACACCGTCTGGAACTCGTCCGCACCGTCGCCGGCGTCGAGTATTACAACGACTCCAAAGCCACCAATGTCGACGCCACCATGAAGGCTGTTGCCTCCTTTCCCGGCGGCATCCACCTCATCCTGGGCGGCAAAGACAAGAACTCCGACTACACCGAGTTGATCCCCCT
>JAYVDT010000257.1:0-1578 GCA_043749265.1 Rhodanobacteraceae bacterium
GACGCTGCTCCGCCCGGCCATGGAGCTTCCCGAGATCGAAGCCCGGTTGGAGGCCGTGGGTGAGGCGGTTCTGGACCTTCGCCGGCGCGAGGGCGTCCGTCGCGCCATGGCTGGCATCCTCGACCTGGAACGCCTGCTGGGACGAGTCGCCATGGACTCCGCCGGCCCACGAGAGGTGCTGGCCCTGGCCGCAACGCTGGGCTGCCTACCCGGTCTACGAGAGGCAGCGCGCCTTTTTACCGCGGGTAGATGGCAGAGTCTTGCGCGGGATCTGGATGCGTTGGAAGATCTACAAGAGCTGATCGTTGCGACAGTCGTCGACGAGCCGCCCGTCACATTCAACGACGGAGGCGTCATCCGCCAGGGCATTCACCCTGAGTTGGATGAGCTGCGCGAACTCTCCCGCAGCGGCCGCCAGGCGCTTGTGGCAATTGAAGAACGCGAGCGTCAGCGAACGGGCATAACGTCGCTCAAAGTCCGGTACAACTCCGTCTTTGGCTATTACCTGGAGGTGACCAAGGCTAATGCCAAGTCCGTTCCGACTGACTACGAGCGTAAACAAACGTTGGTGAACGCCGAGCGTTTCACTACCCCTGAGCTGAAGGAATACGAGTCGAAGATCCTGACCGCGCAGGAGCGTTCACTCGAGATCGAGCGCCGCATCTTTGCCGAAATGCGGGCCCAGCTCCTGGCCGGTGCTCCTCGCATGAGAGCCACCGCCAGACGCGTCGCGGAGCTCGATT
This sequence comes from Rhodanobacteraceae bacterium, assembly GCA_043749265.1. Lineage (GTDB taxonomy): Bacteria > Acidobacteriota > Terriglobia > Terriglobales > Acidobacteriaceae > Edaphobacter. The sequence goes on from JAYVDT010000257.1 coordinate 744, forward strand.
TGCTCGCCTGCTTCTCGCATCTGGCGGCCCTGCGCGGCTGGACCCAACCCTTAGTCGACGAGAGTCTCACTCTTGAGATCATCGGCGCGCGCCATCCCGTTGTCGAGCGGCGGATGGAGGAATCCGGTACAGGGCGATTTATTCCCAACTCCCTGTTTCTCGACGGTGGCACTGGCCCATCCATTCTGCTCATGACCGGCCCCAACATGGGCGGTAAGAGCACTTATCTCCGCATGGCCGCACTGCTGGTCGTGATGGCGCAATGCGGGTGCTTTGTGCCGGCGGAGCGCATGCGCTTTGGTCTTGTGGACCGCATCTACACACGCATCGGCGCTAGTGACAACGTCGCCCGCGGACGCTCCACCTTTATGGTCGAGATGACGGAAACAGCCGCAATTTTGAACACCGCGACGTCCCGCTCGCTTGTCCTGTTGGATGAAATGGGCCGCGGGACCGCCACCTACGACGGCCTTTCGCTTGCGTGGGCAACGGTAGAGCACCTCCACGACCAGATCGGCGCTCGGAGTCTGTTTGCAACGCATTATCACGAGCTCACCCTGCTCGCCGACCGACTCCCGAAGCTACGTAATGTGCGAGTAACGGTCAAAGAAAGTGCGGGTGGAATCGTCTTCCTGCACAGCGTGGAAGCAGGAGCAGCGAGCAAGAGCTACGGTATTGAAGTTGCAAGACTCGCCGGCCTGCCGATTGCGGTCATCGCGCGCGCGCGCGAGGTCTTGAAGGTCCATGAGCGCGCAGAGAAGCAGCAGATACGCGAGGCCGCCCAGGAGCCCGCGACAAATATGCAGATGACCATGTTCACGCCGCTTTCTCAGCG
>JAYVDT010000258.1:0-1578 GCA_043749265.1 Rhodanobacteraceae bacterium
GGATGCGTCTTCGGCGCCAAGGCCAGCATGGACGTCACGTATCTTCCGCGTGCGCTCGCCGCAGGTGTCGAGATCCGCCCCAATAGCTTCGTCCACAGCTTCGAAACCGACCCGCAAGGCCATATATCCGCCGTGATCTATCGCTCCGGCGGAGTCGATATCCGCCAGAAGTGCAAGGCCGTGTTCCTCTGCGCAGGTGCGGTCGAAACCCCGCGTCTGCTCCTCCACACCGGCCTTGCCAACAGCTCCGGGCAGGTCGGCAGAAACTTCATGGCGCACGTCGCCACCCAGGTATGGGGCACCTTTGACGATGAGATGCGCATGAACAAAGGCTTCCCCGCGTCCCTGATCTCTGAAGCCACGGAATCCATGCGCCCCAAAGACGCAGGCTTCGCAGGCGGCTACCTGACGCAGAGCCTCGGCGTCGTTCCCGTCACCTTTGCCAAACAAGTTGCACGCGGACGCGGCCTCTGGGGTAAACCCCTCGTCGACTATCTCGACCAGTACAACCACTTCGCGGGTATCGGCGCAAATGGCGATTGCCTCCCCTACGACCACAACTTCCTTGAACTCTCCGCCGAAAAAGATGAGTTCGGCGTTCCCATTCCGCGTATCCATTTCAGCTACGGTGAAAACGAACTCCGCATGTCGGCCCACTCCGCCAAACTCATGACCGCCGCCTGGGAGGCCGCGGGAGCACGCGATATCTGGACCTTCGAGCGCTCCGCCCACACCATCGGTACCTGCCGCATGGGCGTGGACGCCGCTACCAACGTCGTCAACGCCCATGGTCGCAGCCATGACATCCCCAACCTCTGGATCAGCGACAACTCCACCTTCCCCGCGGCCCTCGCCGCCAACCCCGCCCTTACCATCATGGCCCTCGCCCTCCGCTCCGCCAGAGAATTCTTAACCCAAACAAAGAGCTCAACGTAACGAGGACAAAGGCGGATGAATGCGGGATAGTAGCCGACCATACGCTTCTATCCGTCTTTCATCCCGCATTTATCCCCGTTTCGCCCTTGTCCTTCCCGAAGTGGCAACCATTAGAATGTGGGAAGATGAACGACACCCCCCGCAGTCGGATACAGCAGTTCTTTGATCCGCCGCCTACAGGGATGCCTGTGCAATGGCGCATGTTCTGGGTCGCCCTGCTGGCCCGGCTTCTGTTCATGACCATCGCCCACACTTACCGGATGCGGGATATTCAGGACCACTTCCAGTTTGGCTGGGAGATGGGCCGCATCGCCCGCGCGCTCGCCACCGGCTACGGTTTCGCCGACCCATTCAATGGACACAGCGGCCCCACGGCCTGGACTCCCCCTCTTTATCCGCTCCTGATGGCCGGCGTCTTCAAGGTCTTCGGTGTCTATACCCGCACCTCCGCATGGGTGATCCTCGCGTTCAATTGCGTCTTCTCAGCCGCAGTCGCACCGGCTGTGTATGAGATGGGGTGGCGTGTCTTCCCACGGGAACGCGGACTGAAAGTCGCTCTCTGGTCCGGCTGGCTCTGGGCGTTATATCCCGCGGCCATGCAGTACTCGGTCCACTGGATCTGGGAGATGTCCCTCACCGTCT
>JAYVDT010000259.1:0-1577 GCA_043749265.1 Rhodanobacteraceae bacterium
GTAAAGATGGCGCCAATCAGCGTGTCCAGCCGCGCCCATTTGAGATCGGCAAAACGGAGACGCTTTTCTGCCACACAGCTTTGCTGAAAGAAGAGCTGCCACGGCGCGATGGTCGTGCCCACGATCGCGATGACCAGGAAGACGAGGTTGCTGGTGATGCCTCCCGCCGGCATCGTGGGAACGACCGTGCTGCGTGCTACCGCCGCCCAGTTCGGATGCATGACGAAAGCAAGAACGAACCACAGCAGGTCCATCAGGCAAAGCGCAATAACAATGCGCTCCCAGCGTAGATAGCTACCGGTGACGACCATCATCGTGAGGCCGACGGCCGAGACCGGCACCGAAATATACGGGCTGATCCCCAGCGCGCTCAGGGCGAGGGAGATTGCGGCGAACTCCGTGATGAGCGTGAGGAAGTTGACCGCGAGCAGGTCGATGAGGGAGAAGCGTCCCCACCACTTGCCAAAGCGCTCGTAGATCATGGCCGCATGGCCCTTGCCCGTCGCGATGCCGAGGCGCGCGACCATCTCCTGAATGAAGTAACAGATGGGCAGCAGCACGACCAGCAGCCAGAGCAGATGCAATCCGTACTGGCCGCCAGCCTGCATGTACGTAGACACGGCACCGGCATCATTGTCGGCTTCCATGACGATGAGGCCAGGACCGAAGACCATCAGGAAGCCGAGCAGATGCTTCTGCCAGGCGCGCTTGACGGTAATGCCGGGAGCCGGTGCTACGACGACTTCTGGCTCTACTACGCGCACAGACGCACCGCCTGGGATTCCGCCTCCTTGGAGGGAGCGCTGGTGGTACGGGAGGGGCTGCTGCTGCTCAGGGTCCAGACGCACTGCACCGAGCCGCCCGTAGTGGAGACCCAGCGGCAGGTCAGGCGATTTGCTTTCTGGACCGGAAATACTTTGGTGTTGTTCATCTCTTGCCTCCATCGAATTCACAAAGTCCGCGCCAAACGTATCTTTTCGCGGCCTGGGCGGCGAAAGAAGGGGGTGCGTTCCTTGTCGGTTGGGGAGGGGATACAAGAGAGCCCGGGTGGGGGGCCGCTTGCTCACGCGCTCAAGTCACTAGGTGCATGCTGTGACGAGCGGTGGCGGACTTACTTCAGGCGTGGGGCCGAAGGAGGTTTCCAGATCGCGCATCGCAGCACAGGGAGGATCGCGTCGTACTCGGAGGTTCTGCAGATGCGTTCGTCATGGGTTACTTTCTCATTTGATCTGCGGCAAAAGCCGGGCTTTGCCGTAACTATGTTGTACCATATCCCCCTAGGGTATGCAAGGGAGAAACAATATGGCTACGGTCGACAAGGAAAAACAGAAGCTGATTGCGCGGGTCAAACGGATTCGCGGACAAGTGGATTCGATCGAGCGATCGCTGACAAACGATGAAGATTGCGCCGATGTGCTGATGCTGATGGCGAACGTGCGGGGCGGCGTTAACAGCTTGATGGCGGAGGTGCTGGAAGACCACATTCGCTTTCACCTGATCTCTTCCGAGCGGGTGAAGACGCAGCCACATGAGTTGGCGGAGGACATGATTGACCTGGTGCGGGCTTATTTGAAGTA
>JAYVDT010000260.1:0-5524 GCA_043749265.1 Rhodanobacteraceae bacterium
AGCCACTGTTCCGGCGTACCAAAGTCCTTGCGCCGGATCTGTCCCGGAGAAGACTTCAGCTGTGGTTGCATGCTTACCGGATCTCGCGCGTACCAGGTATGTTGATTCGCCGCTTGAGTACCCATGCCGAAGTGGAACGGGATGAAGAGTTCTCCCGGACGCACGGTATCCACCACCATTGCCAGTCCAATCCAGTTGCCTTTTGGAGAAATAACCTCGGCCGTGTCCCCTGTGCTGATGTTCAAGCGTTCAGCATCCTCAGGATGGATCTCTACGTAAGCATGGGGCACACGTCGATTTAGCTCCTCCGATCGCGCGGTCTTTGTCCTTGTATGGAAGTGGTAGACCACTCGCCCGGTGGAGATTACGAAAGGGAAAGCTTCTGTAGGAGGGTTGGGCTGCATGCGCCAGCGCGCGGGACGAAGGAATGCTTTCCCTTTTGGATCAATCTTCTCGTATTCCGTCCTGCTGACGTGACTTTCGTTGAGAAAATCGAAGCCGAAGCTCTCGCAATCATCTATTCCCGTCCAAAATCGCAGATCTTCGTATAGACGTTCGGTCCCCAGCGGATGTTCGTCATTACACGGCCAACGAATCGCCCCGTGTTGCAGAATCAATTCATAGGACATGCCTGAGTAGTCGCACGGACGACCTTTCGAGACCGCTCGCCACTCGTCGAACGCCTCGCCTGAGTTGCGAAACGGGATGAAATCATTCCCATCCCGATCCTTCAGGCCCATCCTCCGCGCCAACTCAATAAAAATGTCCAGGTCTGCACGAGCCTCTCCCGGAGGCTCGATTGCCTTCAGCAGCAGGTTGACGCTTCGGTCGGCATTGGTGATACAGCCAGTCTTCTCTCCCCACATCGCGGCTGGCAGGTAAAGATCCGCAAACGCCAATGTCTCCATGTCGACGAACGGGTCCTGGACCACGACAAAGAGCTTCTCAAGAATCTTCGCAGTGCGGTTTTGATCCGGCAGACTGACGATTGGGTTTGTCCCGACCACCCACAGAAACTCGATTTCACCCCTTTCCGCTATTTCCATCATGGTGAGGATGTCTTTCGGCTTTTCTGGATGGAAGTCATCCGGATTGAGGTTCCAGAGCTTACACAGCTCAGCCATATGTTGAGGTGTCTGGGGATTACGGTATGCCGGAAAGCTTCCACCAGCCCCGGTCTCGCGATTGCACATAGCTGAAGGTTGCCCCGCCATGAGCAGCGGACCGGCGCCCGGTCTGCCAATCGCCCCGCGCAACAGGTGGACCGTGTTCACAAGAGAAGACGCCGCAGTCGCCTGGACGCTCTGATAAAACCCTTGCAGAACCGTCGAGACCATGCGTTTCGTCGACCCAATCCATTCAGCGGCCGTCTTCAAGTCTTCAACCGCGATACCGCAAATTGCCGATACTCTTTCGGGGGGATACTCGCCTGCGACCTCCTGCAGCTTCGCAAATCCGACGGTATGCTCGTCAACAAAGGCCTGATTGATCGCACCATTCTCAATCAGCAGATAAATTATGCCGTTCATGAGCGCTACATTTGTTCCCAGCTTGACTTGCAGGTGCAGATCAGCGCCTTGTCGGACGGTAGGAGTCTTGCGCGGGTCGAAGACGATAATACGGGCATTATTCTGCTTCTTCGCTGCCAGCATCCGCTCCCAGAGCACCGTTTGCGTCTCAGCGACGTTATGCCCATACAGGCAGAGCAGCTCCGCCGCGTCGATATCAACATAACCGGCTACCGGTCCATCCGCACCAAAGTTGGTCATCAGGCCGGTGGCGGACGTTGCGGTACAAAGCCGCGTGTTGCCATCGATATTCGAAGATTGCAGGCCTCCACGCCATAACTTGCCGAGGGTGTAAAACTCCTCCAGTGTCAACTGGCCCGAGTTGTAGCAGCCAATATTCTCATGACTTTTTGCCCGCGCCAGCTCAAATTTCTCCATGAAGAAGTCGAGTGCTTCATTCCAACTCGCCTCCTCCATATCCCCTCCTTTAGTCCGTCGAATCATGGGTACCGTGCCACGGCTTTTGCTTTGATTGGCAATCCATGCATGCTCGCCCTTGGGACCGAGATGGCCGAAATTAACCGGATGGTTCGGTTGTCCGCGAACCCCAACTATGCGCCCATCCTTGACTGCAATGTCCATGCCACAACCGTTTGAACAAAGGAGACAGGCTGAATGAACCCATGAGTCGGGTTCGCCGGAAATACCGAGATTCATGTCGATTCTTGATTCCATTGCCTGAATACTCCTGGTGGACTTCATACGCTCGGCAACGGTGTCCGTCACCTCTGCTGCACTTCCAGACGAGCCCGAACGATATTGAACGGAGCTGCGGCCTTGCTCTCGCCTCCGACCATGAATCAAAGGGGTTTTACAGTCACCCCGAGCCTTACTCGAAGGCAATTCGAGCAGATAACTGTCAACCGCTGCTGGTGGGATGCAAAACATGGCTGCAATGTCTACTTCGGAGGAAGCAATTGCGGTATCGGAAAATGTGCGAGAAGATTCGCCACTGGTCCGACACGTTATTGTCCCCGGCTCAAGGGCCTAAGGTGACCCAAAACATGGGTCCTTTCAAAAGACGGATTCTGAAAGATTTTTCTACGGTACGGCCAGCGCGACCAAAAGCCCAGAAGGGATATCGACCGTTCGACAGTTGCCTCTTGTTGGGCGACGCTTGTCTATCATTTCCTCCGACAGTTTTGAGATAACGTTCTTAGTCCGTCCGTCAGCGTGAATGGGCATAGTTGACGCGAACAAGGCAAAGATCCTAAGGACAGGGGTATATTCGCTGACAGCTACGGGTCTGCTGGAGCGCGTGGTTCGTGGAGTTTCAGTAATCCTCTTAGTGACTCCCGTAGACTCTGCAGGTCATCTAGCGTGTACACGTCAAGCGCGGCAAGGAACGCTTCCTGGGCCCGTTTGATCGCCTAACGTAGGAGGCAGTTCGGAACAATCGGGCATTTTGCGTTGACCGGATGCAGGCGTGGGACCAACGCCATGTCGGGCTCCATCTGTCTCACCACCTCCCCTACGCGAATCTCGCTGGCTAGGCACCCGAGTCGAAGTCCGCCTGCACGTAGGCGTTCGAACCCGATTCGCCGTTCCGTGACTTCGCTCCACGACCGTACCGCTCACCAGACACTCCTTGCTTGGACTCGGCTTCGAACAGACAGGACGGGCTCAAGTACCCGACCGCAGCAGAATGGGCCGCCTTCGCCGAGGCCCTGCCCACCGGCGAACACTGCCCAAAGGGACTGCTCTGTCTCGGCCTCACCCACGCTCAACCGAAGAACAATGCGGTGCCGGTATTCCGGCGCATGCTCTCCAGTCATCAGCGAAGTCTAAACGCAGCCACAGGATACAACGAACTGGCCGGACAGATCGCAGCGCGCGGGCTGGAACTCGTCCGCATTCAAACGGCCTTGCAATGGGCCAGCGAACTGAGCGATGGTCTGGCTGCTGCTATCGAAGCGCACGCATGACACCCATACAATGCGGCGCAGCACTATGCAGACCCACGATGAGGGCCAGAAGTGCTTCCCATGCTGTTGACGACTTATGAAGCGCTCTCTTTCGTTTCAGGCTTATTGATCTTCCCTGCTGTGCTTTACTTCTCCGAAAACCGGTGCGACCACCGTTGACAGGCTATCGGAGGAGTCAGCCAGCAAGTCGAAGAACCTCAAGGTAGTGATGCCCTTCTTCTGCCATGGGGCGGGAGTGTATGTGGTGAACTGTGGTCCGATCGACCAGAACCTTCCCAGATTGTGGTTCTCGACCCAGAGTTGTCCTTTATGAACATTGCGAGTGTCGATGAACGTGTCCGCAGGTCGCACTACTTCCATCTGCGCTTGAAAGAAGCAGGGGCCGCTGCACGGTTCGGGCAGGAAGCGCAACTGCGAGAGGTCGCTCATGGGCAGAGAGAAGATCTCCCACCCGCGAGGAACCTTGCCATCAACCGTCACTTCGCCGGTGAGACCTGCCCGTTCCGTCAAGATCGTACGCGAGTAGTTGACCCTTCCGGTGTTCTCGACGAGGATGTCCAACGTCGAAGCGTGGGTCTGACGAGGGAGATTAAGCGTCTCGACTCCGAGACGGCGATCCATTGTCCCAACTAGCTGTTGATCTATATAAATTTGAGCGTAATCATGCAGACCATGCAGAACCAATTTTCCGCCGTCGCCTTCGGCCAGATCTGTTCGATACAGGACGTATCCATAATTCTGGCCGAGGTCCTCAAAGGTGAGAGGGGTCCGGGATTTCACAGACGTTGGAAGGTTCCGCCATAACGAGGCCGTCAACATCTTTTGTCTAATGGGAAACGTCGAGAGGGGAGACTGCTTTGGAAATTCAGGCAGATCGCGATGCGTTACGTCTGCGATAACTTTTTGGAAGAGAGCTAGTTTGTATCCTGGCCGGCCGCTCTCGTCCAATGGTGCGTCGTAATCGTAACTGCTGGTATCCGGATGATAGCTCGTTCCAGCTTGCGAGTCAGCGCCGTTCATCCAACCGAACGTTGTACCGCCGTGAAACATGTAGACCGAGACGGAGTATCCATGTTCCAGCATCCAGCGGAACTCGGAAGCTTCCTTCTGACCATCTGTCTCGTGGTGCTTCTCACCCCACTTATCGAACCAACCTGCCCAGTATTCACCCGTCATTCGTGGGCCATCCGGTCGCAGGGCCTGGATCGTCGAGAAGGCTTTCTCTGCGTGACCTACGCCAAAGTTGACGACTGTGGGCAGCTCCGGAAGAGAACCCTTCGATGTGTCATCCGGTTGGTTGGATGTGTACAGCATGACGCCGCCCATGCCGGAGTCGATGATGGCCTGCTTGACACCTTCCAGGTAACCCTTGTCGTCGCCGTAGGCGCCATACTCGTTCTCAACCTGCACAGCGATGATCGGGCCACCATTGGTGAGCAGTAGAGGCTTGATCTCCTTCGCGAGACGGGCAAACCAGGTGCGTACCGCTGCCGTATATTTTGGTTCGCTGGAGCGCAGTACAAGGGTGCGATCCTTCAGGAGCCAGGCCGGGTATCCACCTAGTTCCCACTCGGCACAGACGTAGGGGCCGGGTCGTAGGATGACATGCAGCCCCTCCTGCTGCGCTTCCCTGATGTATTCGGCGATATCGTTCTGGCCGGAAAAATCATAGACTCCCGGGCTTGGCTCGTGGATGTTCCAGAAGGCATAGGTTGTAACGGTATTAAGCCCCATCAACTTTGCCTTATGCAGGCGGTCACGCCAATACTCTCGCGGGATACGGGGATAATGCATTTCTCCCGCAATGACCTGGTAGGGCTGCCCATCCATGAGAAATTGTTGGCCGTGTACCGTGAAGGAGTGGGGCTCAGCTGATGACGAAGGCGGCTGAGCGTAAATCGCAGGAGACCCGCAAACTGGACCAAGGGCGCACAGGGAAACGACGAACTTCAAGAAGCGAGCGGTGTGATTCGGGATCAAAGGGAGTCCTTGTATGAGCTGACGGCATTTTGTGGCACGGAGTTAGTGGAA
>JAYVDT010000261.1:0-1572 GCA_043749265.1 Rhodanobacteraceae bacterium
TCAAAGTCGGCGGAGTCGCCGGCTTCTTCCATGAAATCAGTGATGTAGAGGAAGGCGTCGCGCTCGAGGCCGATGTCCACAAAGGACGACTGCATACCCGGCAGCACGCGTGTTACTTTGCCGTTGTAGATGGATCCAGCGAGGGTGTATTCGTTCTCGCGTTCGTAGTAAATCTCGGTGAGGGCGTCGTTTTCGACGATTGCGAGCCGCGTTTCGTGCGGCGTGGAGGAGATATAAATTTCTTTGGACATCAGGGTGCTCTTTCTCTCCCGGCTGATTTCTTCAGGGGGAGAGGCTGGCAGGCAAGAAGTTCGGCGGTGGCGCTAGCGGATCGCTAGGCGCTGTCCCACCGTGGGGCAGGACGGGTGCCGGGATGTAGAAGCTGTGGAACGAAGGTCTGTTGAGAGGTAGCTGCACCTTGGGGTGATGCACCGGAACCAGCCTTGCGCTTCGTTATGAGACGGAGAGCTTGATTGGGTGCAAAACAGAAGACTTCGGAACCACGCATCGTATCTTGTGCAGGTGAGACCTGCATAAACGATGACGCTTCAAACGAGAGATCGCAGGGGCGAAAGGTGACCAAAACAACCTCTTTGAGAGGCGGGGCCGTTTGCCTTCCGGATGCGATCATTCCCAGAACCTGTCCGGCCAACGGAGTTCGAACCTCAAGCCTGGCCGGCCTTTTTTCTAAAATTGGGTAAAACTCACGTCAAAGATGATGACAGCAAGGATCTTGTTGCCGCTCGGCGGCGCTTTGCACCAAACCGAAACGGGGTCTTGCGCTGAGTCGGCATCTGGCCGGTCAGGGTGATTCTGCACCAGACCTGCGACAACCAGCAGGTGCGGCTGCCACGATTGTAACCCCTTTGCAACAAGTCGCGGAAAAAACAGATCAATTAACAAAACGCCGCATGCGAATATTCATTACGATTCCCAGCGCCATGAAGGTAAACAGGACCGAAGAGCCGCCGTAACTGAGCAGCGGCAGCGGGATCCCGGTCACCGGCATCATCCCGACCACCATCCCCACATTTACCGCAATCTGGAAGATCAAAACCGCAACTACGCCCATAACGATGAAGGTTCCGGGCAGGTCGGAGGCCGTCTGGGCATTTTGAATCAGGCGCATGAGGATGAGGAAATAAAGGACAAGGACAGCCAGCGCACCGATGAAACCGTGCTCCTCGCTCAAAGCGGCAAAGATGAAATCTGTGTACGGGATGGGAAGGAAGTCGCCCTGAGTCTGGGTGCCGCGGTTGGTTCCCTTCCCCCAGATACCGCCGGAGCCAACAGCGATCTTCGACTGGCGAATCTGATATCCGGACCCCTTGGGGTCATTTTCCGGGTCCATGAAGCTCGTCAGGCGCGCAATCTGATAGGGCTTGAGGACCTTGCCCGACTTGACTACGGCCGTTCCGAGGAGACCGAAGGCGAGCAGGAGGATGCCACCCTGCTTCCAACTGAGGCCGCCGAGAAAGAGGCCGACGACGAGGATGGGGACGTAGGTGAGCGAGGTGCCGAGGTCGGGCTGTGAGAGGACGAGCAACATGGGCACGCCGACCAGTGCAAAGG
>JAYVDT010000262.1:0-5500 GCA_043749265.1 Rhodanobacteraceae bacterium
GTCAGCGGGCGAAGCGAACGACGATCTCAGTCCCCAGGGGCACCATGGAGCCCGGTGCCGGCGCCTGCTCCCGGGCCAGACCACTGCCGACAGGCTGAACGCGCAAACCTACAGCCCCAGCGCGCTCCACTACGGTTCGCAGCGACACGCCCTCGAAGCTCGGCACAGCGATGCGTGACCCCGCATCGACGACCACTCCATGCGCTGTTTCCTGGGCAATGGGCGCTACCTTTGGAGGCGCCAGCGCAGCCTTCACGTCAACCTGTGCATCGGGCATCACGGACGTTGTATCGCCCTTCGCATGGAACGCTTTCATGACGTTGTCTGACAGGGTGGATGAGACAGAGTTGTTAGAGGGCCTCTGCGCCTGCGACTCTGCCGCGACTGCGGACGAATCGCCCGGAACCTTGACCGGCGTACGCAAAGGATCATCGGCAGGCAGGCTGTTGACGTCCGCAAACATCGCGTTCAGGTCCGCGCCACTTACCTCCGGCGAGCTGTCAAAGACATCTTTTTGCGATGCGGCGGCAATCATGTCCTTCTTCGTCCTGAGAGGCTGATCATGCGGCACGCCGAGGTACTCGAGTACCTGCTGCGCGACGCTCGCGAACACCGGAGCGCTCACCGCCGCACCATACAAGCTGCCTACGGTCGGGTTGTCAATGACGACTGCAACGGTAATCGCGGGGTTCGAAACCGGAGCCATGCCGGCAAAGCTCGCAACGAGCTTTGTGTGGCTGTACGTGTGGGTTGCGACGTCGATCTTTTGCGCAGTTCCTGTCTTGCCGCCCGCGCTGTAGCCATTCAACGCCGCTGCCTTGCCGGTGCCCTCTACGACGATGCCGCGCATCATCTCGCGCATCTTTGCGGAGGTCAGTTCCTTAATCACGCGACGCGAACCTTCAGGCAGTGTCGAGGGAAGCTGGCTTGCCGGATGGAATGCCGCTGGCTTGAGCCTGGCATCGCCCTTCATCTGATCAGTCGACTGCAGCAGCACGTGAGGCGGCATGTAGACGCCACCGTTCGCAATGGCCGAAACCATCGTCGCAAGCTGGACTGGCGTAACGCCGATCTCCTGTCCAATCGACATGGACAAGATGCTGGTTGAGCCCCACTTCTTGGGCGCACGCAGGAGTCCACGCGTCTCCGCAGGTAGTTCCACTCCGGACCGTTCCCCGAATCCGAACGCTCGCATGTAGTCATAGAACTTCTGATTGCCAAGCTTTAGCGCCATCTTGGCAGCGCCTACGTCGCTCGAGTGCTCGAGTGCATACTGCACTGTCACACGGCCAAAGTGGTCGGTCTTATCGTCATGCAGAGTGCGGCCAAACATCGTCATCGCGCCGTTCTGGCAATCGACGATATCCGTAGGCTCCACGCCCGCCGCGTCAATCGCAGCCGAGTACGTCAACAACTTGAAGGTAGAACCGGGCTCGTAGACGTCGCTCACGGCCAGGTTCGTCAACACACTCGAGTCCATATGCTTCGAATCGTTTGGGTTGAACCTGGGGCTCACGGCAAGCGCAAGAATCTGGCCAGTGTGCGGGTCCTGCACAACGACTGTTCCGTGCAGCGCCTTGACCTTCGCCATCTGTGCATCCAGCGCCTGCTCGGCCATGTACTGGATATTTGCGTCAATCGATAAAACAAGATTTTCGCCCGGCTGCGGCTCGTTGATCTCGCTGCCAAGAACGTGGCGTTTCGCATCCAGTGCCGTCATCATGTGCCCGGGAACGCCGTGCAACTCGTCGTCAAAACGAAGTTCCAGACCGCCGAGGCCTGCGTCGTCTGAGCCGACGTAACCTAACACCTGCGCCGCCAGTTCCTGATTCGGATAGAAACGCTTGAACTCCTTCTGGGTGTAAACACCATGCAGATTCAGTTCCCTGATCCGTTCGACGGTGTCTTTATCCAGCCGGCGGCCTACCCACGCAAAGCCGCGCGACGCATTGAAGCGTGCCAGCATCTGGTGCTCGCTCGTAAAGGTGTCTGTGGAGTCCGTGTGGACGATCTTTGCGAGCATCTCGGCGGCGTTCGCGCGATTCTCACCCAGTTCGCTCGGCACTGCGTAGACGGAGTCCACGAGCGTCGTCATGGCCAGCTCTTTGAGATTGCGGTCATACAGAACGCCGCGCCGGGGCGCTACTTCAAAGCCACCGGTCTGCTGCCGTGCCGCGCGATACACCCAGAGCTTGTGCTGATAAATCTGCAGCCACATCAACCGGCCGGCAATCATCAACGTCCACACACAAAAAAACAGCGCCACGATTGCAAACCGCTTCCGCCGAATCGGTGCTGTCAGATTCTGCCGAGGTGGTGCTTGCCGTGGCGCCTGTCGCGTCTTCATTGCTCTACCTGATCCCCTGTTACTCCATTAGAGCTTAGTTTCCGACTACGTGTCCCGGTTCGATCGAAGCCATGGCGGGAGCCTCCTGCCCGGTGAAGCCCTCGGTGCGGATCACCTGGCCGGGCTGTGGGACATCCAGGCCCAACTGGCGGGCGATCTTGTCGATGCGGGCAGGCTCGGTCAACTGCGCTTCGGTCAGGCGAAGCTGCCGATTCTGCTCGCGCAACTGCTCAACCTGAGTCTTTTGCGCTTCGACCTTGTAGCCGATTTCGATGGCGGAGAAGTGCTGCCAGACATAGACCATGACCAGCGCGAAGAGGATGGTCATGACGAAGGAGAACATGCGCATCTCACGGCGGCGCTCTGGATCGTCTGCCTTGACGATGCGGCTGTTATCAATGTGCTTGGTGAAGAAGACTTCAGGCGTTGGACCCCGACGAGCGCGACGCTGCAGCTCATACATCTCCCGGTTCCGCTCCGCCAGCGAGTCCGCCCGATTCCTCGGTGTTCCCGCTCCGACCATTCCCACACCCATCGTCATCGCCGCCATATTGCTACCCTCACTTTTCGGTTCCGACACCCTTGGTCCCGGCTGCTGCAATCAAACCTTTGCGTTGCATCCCCGCTACCCTCCGCTTGTTACGATCCGGGCCGGGATCGCTAGTGGAGGAAGGGAAGTTTTGGTGCAAGATTGTCTTTCGCCTGAAAGCACGGTGGGACAACCCCGGCCCGATCCTTGCCATCTCTCCGGGGTAATTGATGCACTAATAACGGTGCAATCAGTATAGGTAAGGAGGACGGTCTAAATTTTTAACAAAACCAACATTCAAAGCTTTTGAGCAGCTCGCATCTTTGCGCTGCGTGACCGTGGGTTGCGCCGGCTTTCTTCATCCGTTGCTATAACCGGCTTCTTCGTCAAAACGTCCAACAGCTTCGCGTCCTTGGCTGCCTTGAACGCGTCCTTGACCAGCCTGTCTTCCAAACTATGGAAGCTGATCAAGACCAACCTTCCGCCGGGCTTTAGCAGCGATCCCGCGCTTTTGAGCAGCGCTTGAATCTCGCCCAACTCGTTATTCACTCGAATCCGAAGTGCTTGAAAGGTCCGCGTTGCCGGATGAATCTTGTCGCCTTTCATTGATGGGGCCGCGGCCGATATGACTTGAGCTAATTCCGCTGTTGTCCGTATCGGCCGGGCCCGCACAATGGCTCTGGCGATTCTCCGCGACCTCCTTTCCTCTCCGAATTCGTAAATCAGGTCGGCGAGTTCGTTCTCGTCTTCCTGATTTACCACTTGCTCGGCCGTCTCTCCGGACCGCGTATCCATCCGCATGTCCAAAGGCCCTTCTGACCGAAAACTGAATCCTCTATGCGCCTCATCGAGCTGCAGCGAGCTGACTCCAAAGTCCGCCAGCAAGCCATCCAGGCTGCCCTTCGCGATGACATCGCCAGCCTCCGAGAAAGCCCGTGGCTCAAACACCACCTCCGGCATCTCGCTACCGAGTTCAGACTTCAGCTCGTCAAACCGCGCCTTAGCGTTCTCCATCGCCTCCGGGTCACGGTCAAAGCAGATCAGCTTGCCCTTACCGCCCAGTCTCTTCGCAATCGCGGAAGAGTGGCCGCCCAACCCCAGCGTCGCGTCCACATAGACGCCGCCAGGCCGCACATTCAAATACTCCAAAGCTTCTTCTAAAAGAACCGGCACATGCTGCTGTTCAGCTTTGTGCTCCCCCTGGGGGGCAATCGCTTCACCTTCTGTACCTGGAATCCTGAGCCTCGGACCTGTCCCAAGTTCCTTGTTCGCTGAATCCTGCATCTACAACCCAAAATCTGCGAGTGCGCTCAACTCTTCCATCGTCAGCGGCTTCGCTTCGGGCTTGAACTGGTCATGGTTGACCACTTCAAGAATTCCCTGCTTGCCCAAAACCACAACTTCTCCTGTCACCTTTGCCTCTTCCCGCAACAACTGGGGCAGAAGCAGTCGGCCCTGCGTGTCCATCTTTACAACCTGGCCGTAGTAGCTGGTCACGTCCAGAAAACGAATTCTTGCGGGATGGGTGGACGGCATTTTTTCGAGCGCCGCTTCCTTCTTCTCCCACTCCGCCATCGGGTAAAGCTGAGCCCGTTTGCCGTCCATGCTGGTGATGTAGAACTCTTGTTCCTCTGCGAGCTCGCGCTTGAAGTCCGCCGGCATTTTGAGCCGGCCCTTCTCGTCAACGCGTGTTGGGTGATTTCCCCGAAACATATTTGTTCACCAGCGAACCAAAAATCAGAAGTTCTGCAGCATTGTGCCTTGGAGTACACTTTGGACAGTTTGTGGATCAGGTGAAACCCTTTTGATCCACTTTTGACCACTTCCGTCCACATCGTCTCGCCTCAGCAAGGGGAAGTAAAGCTCTAAATTGGGAATGGCTGTAGATACTGGTGGACCAAATGTGGAAAAAACAGCCGGTTGTGTGAGTCATTAGCTCATACCCCACAGGTAGTGTTGACCCGATTGGTCCCCACTTACCTCGAAGCTTGATCGGTCGCCGGGGTTCTGCTAAGGCGAAGTAAAGGCGAAACTTTGGAGCGGACCTTCACTAAATTCTCCCAGAATGGGATTTGAGAGGGTGACTTCAGATACCGAAATGAGCGCCGGCAGAATAGAAGGTTAGTTTGCGGCTGTGGGCTCAGGAGAAACGGAGATTTTAGGCGAGGCTCGCGGCGCGCTTCTTGCGCTTGAGCAGCCAAAGCAGATAGCCCAGGACTGCAAGATTCGCAGCCAGCAAGCCGAGGCGCATCATCGTCGGGTCGCGAATCAACTCCCACAGCTCCCAGGGCAGGAACATCACGGTGAGGCTCAGCGTCAGATACTCGGCCCAGACCTTTTCGAGCATCAGGCCGACACCTTCGGTAAGGGCCAGTGCGGAGTAGGTGAAAGTGCCGAATCCAATCTCGCGAAGCCGATGCACGTCGATAAGGTCGACCTTTGCAAGCATCAGGCTGACGAAGCGGCCTTCGGGATCAAACCGCAACGCGGTCGCAAGTCGCATGGCTTCATCACCAATATCTTTGTGTAGCAGGTGCAGGGCGCCGAGGCCAATGCAGAAAAAGAAGATTGACTTCAGCAACTTGAAGACACCAATGACCAGGAGGCCACGGTCGTGATGCGAA
>JAYVDT010000263.1:0-1565 GCA_043749265.1 Rhodanobacteraceae bacterium
CGATTGGGTTCCATGCTACTTGAACGCCGGAATGTTGCTTGCCAATGGTGTCACTCGCGACTATGGCGCGACCGTAAATTGAAACGTGGTGGAACTCCGATAAACGTTGCCTGGAAGCAGCGTGGTGCTTGGGAAGGCCGGGTGGTTGGGTGAGTCGGGGAAGTGCTGCGTCTCCAGGCAGAAGCCGAAGTGTTTGTTGTAGGTCAAGCCGGCGCGGCCCTTGGCGGAACCGTCGAGGAAGTTGCCGGAGTAGAACTGCACCCCGGGTTCGGTTGTAGACACGACAAGCATTCTTCCGCTCGACGGATCAACCACCTTCGCGGCTTCGTGCATCGTGGGTCCCTTGCCATCGAGAACCCAGTTATGGTCATAGCCACCACCGAGCTTGAGCTGCTCGTTCGCATTGTCGATCCGGGCACCGATCGCGGTGGGTCTCAGGAAGTCGAATGGTGTTCCCGAGACGGCCGGCAGATCGCCTGTGGGGATCAGGCCAGCGTCGACGGGGGTGTAGTGCGATGCGTCAATCTTAACCACATGCGCCAGGATGTCGCCGGACCCGGCCAGGTTGAAGTAGGTGTGATTGGTCAGGTTGATGACGGTCGGCTTATCAGTTGTGGCAGCGTAGTCCAGGCGCAGTTTGTCTCCGGTTAGCGTGTAGCGCACATGCGCAGTCAGCGTTCCAGGGAAGCCCATGTCGCCGTCCTTTGAAACCATGGTGAACTCGACGCCATTGGGGATACGCGTGGCCTTCCAGTTATAGCGGTCGAATCCCTTGACACCGCCGTGTAGAGTATTGCCATTGTTGTTCTGGCTGAGCTTATAAGTCTTGCCTTCCAGCGCGAAGGTGCCTTTGCCGATGCGGTTACCGTAGCGACCGACGACTGCTCCCATATACGTCTTTTCGTCTTTCAGGTATCCGTCCATGGAGTCGTATCCGAGGACAACGTCGGTAACCTTCCCGGTCTTGTCGGGAGCCATCACCGACGTCACATGAGCGCCGAAGGTCATCAGCTTGACGGTTAATTTCGTGTCCGTAAGGGTATACGCCTTGACTGGTTCGCCGTCGGCTGTCTTGCCAAAGTCAGACTCTGTGACCTTGGTTTGTGCGTTAGCAGGGAAGCAGCAAACCATAAGCGCGGGCGCCAGGATCTTGCTAGAGAAAAACGTCATAATGTTCCTCGGAGTTTCGAGATCATGGTATTTTATTTTTGCCGCTGGTTGCTCGGCATTTGTGAATTATGCAACCAGAGCACAAACACTTGAGACGCGGAGACATGCGCTATGACCTCTGTCAGCAACCCCGATCCTTCCGACCAGACCGCACTCTCGCTTGCCGAGCAGGTGGTACGCCTGCAGGCTTTGCTGGAGGCCTCGCGCACTGTTCATTCCACCATTGAACTGACGGACGTGCTGCGCCAGTCAGCCCGCATTGCCGTGCTGGAGTTAGAGCTTGAGGGGGCGTTGTTTACCAGGCCGCACGTTGCGCATGGCATGGTGCCTGAAGCCGCACTCGCCGGGCCCTGCGAAGGATGCTCGCGTTTTGAGCTTCTCTCTCGTGATGGCAA
>JAYVDT010000264.1:0-5490 GCA_043749265.1 Rhodanobacteraceae bacterium
CGATTGGAATCAGGTTCACTCCCATCTTGCGAATCGCATTGAGCGCGGCGGATGCGTATTGCAGATCATAATTCGCATTCGCCATCCCACTTTTCACGCGTTGCATGCGCTTGCGATAGTTTTCCATCTCGGTTTCGCCGCCGGATGTTGGCCTCTTCAACTCGGGCATCACTGGCGCATCGAACGCCGCTTTGATGTAGCCGATGCGAAGCTTGCGCCAATCGAAGTCCGCATCCCAATTCATCGCGGCGGGCTTCACGGAGAGGTCGTGGCCATCGGGCCCGTAGATTGCACTCAGGACCAGCGCGCAGTCCTCTACGGAACGGGTGATGGGGCCAATCTTATCCATCGACCAGCTCAACGCCTCGGCTCCGGTGCGTGGCACAAAGCCATAGGTGGGGCGCAGGCCGGTCGCTCCGCAACGGGTGCTGGGCGAAGAGATGGAACCGAGTGTTTCTGTGCCGATGGCGAAGCCCACACATCCTGCAGCAGCTGCGCTGGCACTGCCCGCGGATGATCCACTAGATCCCTGCTGTGTGTTCCACGGATTGCGGCAGCGGCCGCCAAACCAGAGGTCGCCCTGGGCAAGTGCGCCCATCGCAAGCTTTGCGATCAGGACGGCACCGGCGGCATCCAGCCTTTTCACAACCTCGGCGTCGTTATCGAACATCTGCTTTTCATAGCCCGCCGCACCCCACGTGGTCGGATACCCCTTGACTGCGAGCAGGTCTTTCGCACCCCACGGAATCCCATGCAGCGGACCGCGATACTTGCCCGCCGCTATCTCCGCATCCGCTACTGCCGCCTGCTTGAGCGCTCGCTCTTCCGTCAGCGTGATGACGCAGTATAGCTTAGCATCCAGCCGCTTCAGTCTTGCCAGATACATCTTCGTCAGCGTGGTTGAGCTTACGCGCTTCGTGCGGATCAACTCTGCCAACTCGCGGACGGTCAGGAATGCCAGAGCTTCGGTTGCGTTTTCGGTGCCGCCAGAAAACTTCGACATCAACGCATGGACATCCGGCGCGGCGCTCATGCGGAGTGGCTTCTTTACCGTGTCGAGCGTCATCCCGCCGGGAACGGGGTCGAAGATGAATGCTGGCGCGACACTATTGGGCAGGGGCAGCTTGCGAATCTCGAAGACATCGTCGCGCTGGTTGTTGAGGCCGTCGAGCATCATGGCCTTCTGGCCATCCTCAATCGTTATGCCGGCGATCGTTGCAGCCGCGTCGATCATGGCCGCGGTAATTTTGGTTGTTGAGTGCGCTGCATCGGTCTGGGCTTGTGCGGCCTGTGTGGTCAAGGCAAACAGGGCACCGGGCAAAAGGGTCTGGCCCAGGCCAAGAGCCGAGCACACAGATAGGAAATGGCGGCGAGTCGCATCGATCGAAGCAGGCATATCAGATTATGCATTGATCTTCGTCGGAAGAAGCAACAAGAAATCAATGCTCTTTATCTATGTTTCGTGTGACTTGCAAAGTAGCAAAGAAAGCAAGGCACCGTCGATTGCGACGATGCCTTGCTTGTGAAGCAATCATGTTGATCGTTTATACGGGCAAGGTCTTGAGCCAGGCGCGGAAGTCCGCTCCAAGGGCTGGATGTTTCAAGCCGAGTTCGACCGTGGCGCGCAGGAAGCCCTGCTTGTCTCCGGCATCGTGGCGCTTGCCAACGTAGCTGTAGCCGTAGACTTTTTCAAACTGGAGCAGGGCCTTGATGGCGTCGGTGAGTTGGAGTTCGCCGCCTGCGCCGGGGGTTATGGTTTCGATCATCTCGAAGATGCGCGGCGTGAGGATGTAGCGGCCGATGATGGCATTTTGGCTCGGCTGCTCACCGGCCTTAGGCTTTTCAACCATATTCCTGACGGCAAGAAGGCGTGGGTTCGTCTGGTCGGGGGTGCAGTCCAGGCAGCCGTATGCGGAGATGGCGTCGCCTTCTACGACTTCCGAGCCGAGGATGGAGCAGCCGGTCTCGTTGTAGGCCTGGACCATCTGCTTCATGCATGCGATATCGGCGTCGACGATGTCGTCTGGGAGCAAGACCGCGAAAGGCTCGTTGCCAACGATCTCTTTGGCCATCAGGACCGCGTGGCCGAGACCGAGAGGCTCAGGCTGGCGGGTGAAGGTGACCTTTGCGAGCTTGGAGACGGCGCGTGCAATCTCGAGCAGCGCAGTCTTATTCTTGGCGGCGAGAGACGCTTCGAGCTCCGCGGACTTGTCGAAGTGGTCTTCCATGGATGCTTTGCCGCGAGAAGTGATGATGATGACTTCAGTACAACCGGCCGCGACGGCCTCTTCCACGCCGTACTGGATCAGCGGTTTATCGACCAGGCAAAGCATCTCTTTGGGAGTGGCTTTGGTGGCGGGTAGAAAGCGCGTGCCCATACCTGCGGCGGGGAATACGGCTTTACGAATCTTCTGGGGAGTCATTTGGGGTTTATGTTCCTCAACCTAATTTCGAGATCAATCGTAACAAAGGAAGTATCCAGAATGCACCAAATACGAGCATTTGAGCATGGACTTTCATGTTGCAGAGATCGCTATTGGGTAGGATCGATTAGCTTCATGCCAGAGGGTTCGTCCTGTTTTTTCTGAAGGCTAACTGTGTTCACTGTCATGAAGACCTCGACCGTTGGATTGACGTTGAGCTCAAAAACGTGGCCGCCCACCGTGGTACCGTCTCGCTTGCACAGCACGGCATGCATGTGCACGATGGGTCGTCCGTTGAACTCTGCGATATCGCCGATGAGGGAGAGAACTTCTACCTGTTGCGGCACGGCGATGCGGTGATACATCTTCTTTTCCAGATCGAGCCACGCCACGGTAGCGTTGCTAGCCGCACCGATGCCGGTGAAGTGCGCGTCGGTGATTTTGTTGGCGATGGCGAAGTCGGTGAGGCCGCTGAGGGCTTCGTCGCCCTTACTGAAGATGACGGCATAAATCTTTTCTTCAGTCGTGTCCTTGACGAGCTTGACCCGCATGGCCGGCGCTCTGCCGACGGGCACCGGGCGGGATGGAGAGATGACGTCATTAGGTGGTGCTTGTGAGATCGAGGAGACGCAGGTTGTACAAAGCGCAAAAAACAGAAATCGCGATAGCTTCCGTGTCATGGTTTTCACCTTGGGAGCACTCTAATCCGTGGGGTTCAGTGAGTCGAGGAGGGTGCGGGTCTCTGCGATAATGTCGTCGGCCTTGGCGCTGCTCAGGGGCCAGCGGAAGATGCCTTGCGGGGTAAACTGCGCGCCACGCTTGGCGTTGCGAGCTACGAGCCTCATCAGGACCCCGGGATCCACGCTAGCGTGGGCAAGAGTGTTGGAGGCAGCGTCCTCGGGGACGGCAAAGCGAAGGTGGAGCATCTCCACAAACATTTTTAGGGGCAGTTTCTTGTTTCCGTTTGGATTGGGTAGTTCTACCTGGGTCCGTTTCCGGTCCAGCTGCGCGATGCCTAGCTGCTCGCATTTGAGACGGAGTTCGCCAGCCGCGAGGAGGTTGAGAACAGTCTCAGGCGGGGTGCCGTAACGGTCGTGCAGTTCACTGCGGACGTCGTCGATGGTGGCCTGATCCACGGCCCCGGCGATACGTTTGTACATGCGCAACCGCTGGTTCTCTTCGGGGATGTAGTTGCTGTCGATACGGACGGAGATACCGAGGTTGAGGACGGTTGTGGCGTGCGCAGGTTTGTCGCCTTCGCCCTTCATTTTGTTGACGGCCTCTTCGAGCATGGTGGTGTACATCTCAAAACCGATGGCTTCGATGTGGCCGCTTTGCTCGCCTCCGAGCATGTTGCCCGCGCCGCGCAACTCCAGGTCGAGCGCGGCTATTTTGAAGCCGGCACCAAGGTCGGAGAACTCCTTGAGCGCTGCGAGGCGACGACGTGCGACCTCCGTCAGTTCGGTGTCCGGAGGGATGAGCAGGTAGGAGTAGGCACGTCGATTGGAGCGGCCGACGCGCCCACGGAGCTGATACAACTCGCTGAGGCCGTGACGATCTGCGCGGTTGATGATGATGGTGTTAGCGAGCGGGATGTCGAGGCCGTTTTCGATGATGGACGTGGCTACGAGAACGTCGTACTCATGGTTCATGAAGGCGAGCATGACGCGTTCGAGCTCAGTCTCCGGCAACTGGCCGTGGCCGACAACGACGCGGGCGCTGGGAACCTGTTCGCGAATCATTGATGCCATCTCGTAGATGGTTTCGACGCGGTTGTGAACGAAGAAGATCTGGCCTCCGCGCTCGAGTTCCATCTCGATGGCAGTGCGGACGAGCTTCTCATCGAACTTGGCGACAATGGTCTGGATGGCCATGCGGTCTTTGGGCGGCGTCTCGATGACGGACATATCTCGCAGGCCAATGAGCGACATATGCAGCGTGCGCGGGATGGGCGTGGCGGACATGGCGAGGACGTCAATCTCGGAACGCATCTGCTTGAGGCGCTCCTTGTGGCGGACACCAAAGCGCTGTTCTTCATCGACGATGAGGAGGCCCAGGTCCTGAAACTTGAGCTTCTGCGCCAGAACGGCGTGTGTGCCAATTAGGATGTCGATCTTGCCGGCTTCGGCCTCTTCAAGGATCGCGGTCTTCTCTTTGGCGGTGCGGAAGCGCGAGAGCATCTCCACCTTGACGGGGAAGTTCGCGAAGCGCTTCTTGAAGGTCTCAAAGTGTTGAAAGCTCAGGACCGTGGTGGGCGTGAGCACCGCAACTTGTTTGGAGTCCTGCACGGCTTTGAAGGCAGCGCGCATGGCGACTTCTGTTTTGCCGTAGCCAACGTCGCCGCAGAGGAGGCGGTCCATGGGCTGCGTTGATTCCATGTCGCGCTTGATATCCGCGACTGCGGAAAGTTGGTCGTCGGTTTCGGTGAAGGGGAAGGCGTCTTCAAATTCGCGCTGCAAATTGTTATCGGGCGAGAAGGCGGTGCCGACGGCGGCTTTACGCTGAGCATAAAGCTTGAGCAGCTCACCCGCCATGTCCGCCATGGCTTTCTTGACGCGGGCTTTGGTCTTCTGCCATGCCTGGTTGCCGAGCTTGTTGAGCACGGGCGCGGGGCCGGTTTCGGTGGAGCGATACTTCTGGATCAGGTCCAGACGCGTAAGCGGAACATAGAGTTTTGCGGCGTCTGCGAACTCTAGGATCATAAGTTCGAGTGGTGTGTCGCTGGTCTCTTCGAGCGTGCGCAATCCGCAGTACTGGGCGATACCGTGTTCGATGTGCACAACGTAATCACCAACGGCGAGGTCGCGGAAGTCGGAGATGAAAGCCGAGGTTTTGGACTTGCGCGTCACGGGACGGGCGGTGACGTCCGCCTCGTCGGTCAGATCGTTGGCGCCAAAAATGACGATCTGGCGTGCGCTAGCTTTTTCCAGATCGAGTACCTGCACGCCGTTGGCGATGGGCGTGCGCACGATGACGGGTGTGCCCGTGGCTCCGGCAAGATAGCTGGATTCTGAGTAGATGGTCTCTGAGCCTGCGGCCATGTTGCGCGAGCCGAGTCGGTAGGGAA
>JAYVDT010000265.1:0-16265 GCA_043749265.1 Rhodanobacteraceae bacterium
GCTCGAAATCTGCTCGCGTCGTCGTACGCTATCCCCTTGTTGGGAGGCGAACTGGATATCGATACACCGTCTGCGTTAGCCGCAGCACGCAAGATCTACGAGTAGGCTGCCACGGGAAGCTGCATTACACCTCTTCGCCATCCTCAGAAAAGCCGGAATCCATCGCCACGATGCAGGGGAGGATCACCATGAGTAGAAACGCAGCAGCTGCAAGAAAGTTATGCATGGGGAGATCGTTCTCTTTTCTGCCGAAAGGCATAAGCCTTCCTGACAAACTGAGAATCTCCTAATTCCTGCATCAGAAATATTCCACGAAGGCGTTCGATTCATATCTGAAGTCGCAAGCGATATCACCCGAAAGTGCCAGTACGTTAACTCCGAAGCTTCCGCTTCTTCAAAGACGCACCAAGACCTTTTGGCGTCTAGCGGCCCTGAACGGTCAACTTCTTCTCGATCAACTCCACCAGATGACCCACCGTGTTCATTGATTCCAACTCCGCCGTCTGGAACTTAATCTTGAAGGTTGACTCGACCGCCACGATCAGATTGATGTGGTTGAACGAGTCCCACTCTGGTACGCTCGCCGCTGTAAGCTCAGGCGTCAACACCAGTGTGTCATCGTCAAAGACATCGTGAAAGATCCCGGTCAACTGAGCGTAGATATCCTGCTGTTGCATTTATTCGTGATTCCTCGTGGATGGGAGATGGAGAAGGGCCTGACGGAAGTATAGCGTTCATGCGGTTTTCAATCGTTGAGAGCAAATTCCTCGGCCAGCAGGCTGTAGCTTCGCAAACGCGCCGCATGGTCATACGCAATCGTGTTCACCACCAATTCGCCCAGATGCAACTGCTTTGCCATCGCCAGCAGGCTTTCCCGAATGATGTTGGGCGTCCCCACAAAATAACGCGGAAACTCTGTAGGCTCCGGCTGGATCGGACCATACTGGCTCAACTCGCGAGCCGCATCTTCTGGACTTGCCACCGGTCGTCGGTCGTTCTGGCGAATACGGTATTGCAGCAATCGAACGCTCTGAAATAGCCGTTCCGCCTCGGCTTGCGTCTCCGCGCAGATGACACCGACGGCAGCCATCGCTTCGGGCTTGGTAACACGCTCAGGACCCAGTTCAGGATTTGCGACAAAGGCTGTGCGGTAGTGCTCAATTGCCGTACGCGTGGGGTCTGGCGAAAAGAAGTGCGCGAACGCATACGGCAGCCCGTACTCGGCCGCCATCCTTGCGCTCCAAAGGCTGGAACCCAGCAGCCAGATCATCGGCGCTCCCGGTGAATCCGGGGACACCTGCACCCGCGAGAACGGATGATCCGTTGGAAAGCCGTTGTGTAGAAACGCGATCAACTCTGAAAGTTGATCCGGAAAATCATCCACCTGCGGTGCATTTCTTGGAGCATCGCGGTACCGCCGCAGCGCCATCGCTTCAATCGGACCACCACCCGGCGCGCGCCCAATTCCCAGGTCAACTCTCCCTGGATACAGCGCATGCAGTGTCCGAAAAGTCTCCGCAACCTTCAGAGCCGTGTAGTGTGGCAGCAAAACGCCACCCGACCCAATGCGAATCCTGCTCGTTTCGCAACCGATCCGCGCCAGCATGATCTCCGGCGCAGTGCATGCCAGCAGGTTCATTGAATGATGCTCAGACATCCAGAACCGGGTAAAGCCCAGCGACTCCACATGCTGCGCCAACGCAATGGAATTCTTCAGCGCCTTCGCTGGCGTGGAACCCGCAGATACTGGCGACTGATCAAGAACAGAAAGACGAAGAAGACTCACCATTTTTAGATGATCCTGAACCCCAGCTCGACGCATCGCTCCACGAGGTTAGACCGCCACCATGCTCCGCAACCGCGCCACGGCCGCTGGAATGATCTCGAGCGCCTCGTCCACCTCTTCCGCTGTGGTCATCCGCGTCAGCGAAAACCGAATGCTCGCCCGCGCCCGATCCCTCTTCAATCCCATCGCCGTCAGAACATGCGAGGGCTCTGTCGCTCCGGACGAGCAGGCGCTCCCTGCCGATACCGACAACCCCTTCAGGTCCAGCGCAATCAGCAGTGAGTCCGCATCCACTCCATCGAAGTACACATTCGTCGTGTTCGGCGTCCGTTCTGTCCCCGCTCCGTTCACTCCAGAGTCTGAGATCTGCGCCAGCAAGGTCCGCTCCAAACGATCCCGCAACCCAGCAAGGTGCTCGGCTTTCTCCCCGCCCGCAAGCCACTCCCGGGCCATCTCCGCAGCCTTACCCAGCGCCACGATTCCCGCGACATTCTCAGTGCCCGCCCGTCTTTGCCGCTCATGCATTCCGCCGTGCAATAACGGGGTAAGCCCCACGTTTCGCCGTACATACAGAATTCCCGTCCCTTGCGGCGCATACATTTTGTGACCCGAAATCGAAAGCAGATCCACATCCTTCAGCGATCCGCTCGGATCCTTGATCGAGCATGTCAGCCCCAGTTGCAACGGCAGTTTGCCCGCCGCCTGCACCGCGTCGGTGTGGAACAGGGAGCCGTGAGTCTTTGCAATCTGCGCCAACTCCGCCACCGGCTGCATTGTTCCGGTCTCATTATTCGCCAGCATGATTGAAACCAGACGCGTATTTGGACGAAGCGCCGCTGTCATGGTCTCGGCCGAAACCAGCCCCGCCTCGTCGCAGGCCAAAAATGTCACCTCGACTCCGCGTTTCTCCAGCGCTTCTGCAGCATGTAACACGGCATGATGCTCGATGGTCGTCGTAATCAAATGGTCGCCGGGGTGCAGCACTCCGAACAGCGCCATATTGTCGCTCTCCGTCCCGCCCGATGTAAACACTATCTCAGAAGCTTTGCAGCGCAGCAGTTGCGCTACCTGGTCTCGCGCCTTGTCCACTGCGGAGCGTGCTCGTTGTCCCTGCTGGTGAATGGAACTCGCATTACCAAACTGCTCCAACAAAAACGGACGCATAGCCTCAAAAACCTCTGGTAGGAGAGGTGTCGTGGCATTTGCGTCCATGAAGATTCGCCGGCTCATGAACTCGATTTTACGCCTTGCCTCTACGCTTTAACGACTACTGCGATGCTTCGCGCGGATTGGCTTTCATAAGAAACGTCAGTGAAAACCCGGCCGTATCGGTCCGTGATCTGAGGCTCCGGGTATAAAAACCTGACAAAGTGACGTGTCCACTTACAGGGATGTCCAACGAGGTCTCAAATCCGTTATCCTCACCCACGCTCTTGCTCGTCGCAGTTGTGACTTTTTTCTTGCCTCGACCGGTACTGGAATAAAGTGTCTGCGCCGACAGCGGAAGCTCTTCATAAGCGGACGCCGAGAAGACCGAACGCCTGGGGAGATCAACTGAAAACCCCGCCAGAAAATGCGCCAGCGTTCCGACCGCCACATAGCTCTTTCGCACACGCTTCTGTTCTAGAGATGACGAGTCGCCGATCCCCACTTCCACGTTCGGCGAAATCATCCCGAACGACTTCTCAAAGCTGTTTACAAGTGAGTACGTCACCTGACCCGCTCCCAGCCCATATTTACTGTTGCCGCTCGGTAGCCCAACCGTCGCCGTCAGTTCATAGTCGAACAGTGTCGGTGCCAACTGAAGGTGTCCGTTCAGATTCATGTCGCCAGCCACAAAGTGTTTCGTCGCCGTTGTATAGATCGGTTTCGCCTTTGTTTCCTTCGTCTCCACCACATTGATATAGGTGTAAATCGGCGCGCCGACATCGAACGAAAAATGATTGTCGAACCGATACGCCAGATTCGGTGTCAACAGCGATGACCAGCCGTTCGAAGAGTCGTGCTGCGTTGTCGTCCCCACCGACGCATTGAAGCCCTTGACGTAAGGAATCAATCCCGCCGGGCCATTCTCAGGCATCTTTGCGGAAACCTCTTGAGCCGAAAGGCCGCTCGACCGCAAGCCGACAAGTGCAAGCAACAACAATGACGCTAAAGAGGCCCGGAAAGCATAAAGCTTAATCACAATTTCTCCAATGTGGCACAGCGATAGACGAGGAAGCCGTCAATAAAGATGACAACTGCACAGATTATTTTCATCAAGGACGATGCGGCACATGCTGCGGATTGACTACTGCCCCGTCATCGGTCTGTATCTCCTGGTGAATGGATTGCAGTAGACGGCCGTCATCGGCAGCTTTTTCTTTAGCTGATTTGAGACCACGTAAAACGTAGGTAAACCCAAACGAAACCACATCATCATGAAAGCGAAGGCTGCGGGAGTAGTATGCGGAAAGCGTCATGTGGCTGTCCAGCGGTATATCCAATGCGTTCGTAAAACCGTTGTCCTCGGTCACACGGCGCCCCGACACAACTAGCGTCGTCTGCCCCCGCCGCGTCACATTCCTATAAATCTTCTGGTCGCCAATCGGCAGTTGCTCGTAACCATTCGTGTCGAACGACAAACCCCAGAAGAGTGGCACGGCTACGCCTACCTGAAAATGTGCAAGAGGCCCAAGTGATGTAAAGTTGCGCGTCACCAGCGGGTTGATCAGGGTGGTTGAATCCCCCATTCCCAATTCAACGCTTGTCGTACCGTACCGAAAAGCGTGGTCGAGGTGATTGCTAAAATCAAACGTCGCCCGGCCCGTGCTGAGCCCGTAGATGGTATCGCCCGTCGGCGCTGTCGCAGAAACTGTCGCCTGGTATTGGAAGTGCGGTGGCAGAAACTGTCCATGCAAGGAGAAAATAACATCTCCTGGCTCTGCGCGTTGATTCACCAGCAGCGCATTCAACCTCGGCCTCAATTCACGACTTCCCGCCAGTCGATACATGTAAATCGGAACCGTAATGTCCAGGGAGAAGATGTCGTTGAAGCTGTATCCAATCGCCGGCTGCGCCAAAGTGGCCCAGCCCGTCTGCGCATCGTGCAAGCCGGAGATCGAAAGCCCCGCATTGACCCCATGCAGCAATCCAGAGATACCCGGCACCTGCGGGACCTCAGATGTCTCGGTCGCGCTGCTGGTCGCCATCGGCGTTGTCGCCTGCGCAGCAGGATGAGTCTGTGCAGAACTGCCTGTCCAACCTATGCCAAGCAGCACAAGCGGAATGGCCCGGAGTGGTCTTGGTCGCAGAATCGGGAACTCTCTCCTCGTGCTCGAGATCTTAGGCCACTTAAGCATTTCGCGGAGGCGACGCGATGGAAGAGAGGGGAGTGCCGGCCAGGGTCAAGAGACCCAGGCCATGCGATTAAAGCGCCGGTTAGCGCGCGTCCAGCGGCACGTAAGGAGCTGGATACGGGGGCCCCGTGTAGTCGGCACGCGGACGAATCAGGCGGTTGTCGTCGTGCTGTTCGATTACATGAGCGGCCCATCCGGCAATCCGTGAGATCGCAAAAATAGGCGTAAACAGATCAATATCAATCCCAAGCGTCGTATAAGTGCTGGCCGAGTAGAAATCGACGTTCGCGTTCAACTTCTTCTCTGTCTTGACGAAGCCTTCGATCTGTTTCGACATATCGAACCACTTCGTATTACCCGCGGCCTTGCCCAGTTCCTCGGACATGCGTCGCAGGTGCGTCGCCCGCGGATCTTCCGTGTGATAGACCCGGTGGCCAAAGCCAGAAATCTTTTGCTTCGTCGCAAACATATGTTTCACGTGCTCAACCGGATCCTCGCCCGCCTCATCGATGGCGAACAGCAGTTTCATCGTCGCTTCATTAGCTCCGCCATGTAGCGGTCCCTTCAACGCGCCAATCGCGCCCGTAATCGCAGAGTGCATGTCAGACATGGTCGCCGCGATCACGCGTGCTGCAAAGGTGCTCGCATTCAACTCGTGGTCGGCGTGCAGAATCAACGCGATATCCAGCGCACGAGTCGCCGTCGCGGAAGGCTTCTCACCGTTCAGCATCCAGAGAAAGTTGCCGGCGTGCGTTAGCGTCTGGTCTGCTTCCACAATCGTTTTGCCCTTGCGGATGCGGTCGAAGAGCGCCACGATCATCGCAATCTGCGACGTCAAGCGAAAGCTCTTGCGCAGGTTTCCAGCGTGCGTAACAGACTTTTCGTCTGCGTCATAGATCGATAGCAACGACACCGCTGTTCGCAGAACTTCCATCGGGCTTGCCGATGGCGGCACCGACTTCAACAGATTCAAAATCGCCGGATCCATTGTGCGTGCGTCCGCCATCTCTTTACTAAACGACTCCAACTCTGCCTTCGTCGGCAACTTGCCGTTCCACAAAAGGTAAGTCGTCTCTTCAAACGTGGACTTCGACGCGAGCTCATGAATGTCGATGCCGCGATAGGAAAGGACCCCAGCATCCCCGTCAATCCAACAAATGGAAGACGTCGTGGCGACGATACCTTCAAGGCCCTTTGGTGCAACGACATTCGACATAGCGCGGAATCTCCCGAAAAGTAAGTGATTAGAGTACCTACGGTTATAGCGTAGGCAAGAAACCGTTGTCACGCAGCGATTCCACTCTGGGCGAATATCGACTCCACTGTGCGAACCCTAAATCCACGGCGTCAGAAGCGACCTGGAAAAAACGGCTTCAGGTCGATCGCAGGAGGCTCGTCCGTCAATAGATCTGCCAGTACCTGCGCAGTGCCCGGCGCAAGCAGAATGCCATTGCGAAAATGTCCTGTCCCCAGCACGTATCTCTTCTTCGAGGCCAGCGCGCCCAGCATCGGCAGACCATCCGCAGTGGCCGGACGCAGCCCCGCCCACGATTCAATAAATTGAGCCTCTGCGAGCCCCGGCAAAAGTCTTGTCGCTCGTGCATTCAGCGTCAAAATATCGAACCCATGGACAGTCAGGTCGAATCCGACATCCTCAATCGTCGCGCCAATGATCGCTCTCCCTGCATTCGGTCCCACCGTTCGCGGCACAATGTACACTTCCGGCGTCCGGATCGTCACGCCCAGGTCCAGTCCCTCCGGAAGTTGCACCGCAAACATCTGTCCCTTGCGCGGGAAAACCGGAGATGGTGACCAACTCGCCATGCAATCAATCAGAAACGCGGCCTCAACCGAATCTCCAATCGTCTCCACTCGCACTTGATCTTCCCCTACCTGCACCCGCATAAGCGGTGTCTGCTCTCGCAACACAATCCGTGTAGCGCGAACTGCCGCAAGCAGCGCTGGCGCAAGTTGTCGTGGATCGACCGAGCATTCATTCAACAAACCAAAACTCGGCGCCGTCGCAGCCAGCCTTGGCACCAGCGCATGCGCATCGAAATTTGACTCTTCATCTTGTTCCAGCGTAGCCGTTGTCTGGAACGGAACCCGCATCCCCGACAAATCCGCAATCCTATCGAGGAACGGCGGATATAGCGATGCACTTAGCTCAGAGAGAGGACGCAGCACCGGTGGATTCAGAGGATCCTCTACAGACAGCATCCCGGCGGCGGCTGTGCTAGTCTGCGCCATCGCCCGCCCTGCCTCCAGAACCACGACGGACGCGCCACGTCGATCCAACTCGAGCGCCAGCGACAAACCGATGATCCCCGCGCCCGCGATTACATAATCAGGAGAAGCCACCACCTGATTTTACCGACTTTACTTTGTCTAATGGCGTAAGTTGGAGCATGTCGTTGTTGCACTACGTCCAACAGAAATAGAGGAGTTTAGGCAATGAATGAAAATGAAGTCGTGCAGTCCAGGCCATCGACTGGGTTGATAGCAGGCCTGGTTGCCGCGGTGCTAATGGCGCTGGCTGCCTTGATCTGGTGCTTTGGAATCAACAATCACCTTACCGCCGCAGAAAAGAGGCTGGCCGCCACCGAACAACGCAACGCCGACTTGACCCAAAGGCAGGAAGGCCTGAGCGCCAGTCTGCGCGCCACCACCGAGACTCTCGGCCAGAGTGTCGGCCTTACCCAGAAGCAGATCGACATCAAGACCCATGCCCTTATGGCCTCGCAGTTAGCGGCCGTCAAAGCGCAAAATGAGCAGACCGCCAGGCTGCAGGCCCAGCAAGCCATAGCTGCTAAGCAGATCGGAGCAGTTGCCACCGATGTCTCCACCGTCAAGACCGATGTCACTGGCGCTAAAGCCAGCATCGCCGACACCCAGCAGGACCTCAACACCACGAAGGCCCAACTGCAGCGCACCATGGGCGACGCCGGCGTGATGAGCGGCCTCATCGCTCGCACCCACGACGAACTGGAACAACTCAAGCACCGCGGCGACCGCACCTACTACGAGTTCACTCTCCAGAAGGGTGCCAAGCCCATGCTCCTCTCCACCATCAAACTCCAGGCCAAGAAGGTAGACAACAAGCGCTCGAAGTACACGATGGTCGTCAGTGCAGACGACCGCAACATCGAGAAGAAGGACAAGAGCCTCGATGAGCCCGTGCAGTTCTATACGGGTAAGGATCCCGTCCTCTTTGAAATCGTCGTCAACAACATCTCGAAAAATCAGATTTCGGGCTATCTTTCCACACCCAAGGGCGCTGTGCGACCCATGGCGGCTCCTTCCGACTGATCGGCCCAACCCCTTCCTTCACCGTAGCTGCAAACGCAAAACGGGGGACGCTCAAAGCGTCCCCCGTTTCACGTTTGCCTTTGTAATGCTTGCTTTGTCTTCGTCTCACTGCGGCTGCTTCACAGCTTCCGCTTGCCTATTCTCCCTGTCGAGTTTGCCCTCGACGCTGCGCGTGATTCTGCAGCTAACGAAGGTATAGATTCACGTAAAAACAGTGTCAAGAAAAAAACGTAATCAGCGAAGATTTCTTTCACCTCATCGCGTCGTTTCAACATGTTTCACTTCGGTTGATGGCGCTCAAGAAATGGTTTCGCAAGAGCGATGAACGCCACTACAAAATCCTGCAGTGTATGCGCAACGATCACCGCGCGCAGATCTCCCTTGAAGTGCCGCACCACAAAGCCATACACTACCGCAAGCGCAGCCAAAGGCAGGATCGCACCCAGCCCTTCATATAAGTGCACGCTACCAAACAGCAGCGCCGCAACAAAAATAGAAGTCACCGGCTGCTGTGTCCACGCCGTCAGCTGCTGGAGCAAGTACCCGCGAAAGATGACCTCTTCGCACACGCCTGCGGTAGCTGACACGCCGAACCAGAACACAAAATCTGCCACCGTGTGCGGCAGCATAGCCATCACCACCGCTTCATTGCGCTGATGAAACAGCGGCGTAAAGTAAAGCAGCCCGCCCACCCCGATGACCGCCATGAATCCCAGCAGATACACCACCAGGCCCAGTCCCACGCTCTCCGCGTCCGTGCGTTCGCGATTCCGAAATGCTGTAAGAAAAAACTCTCGACGTCGATAGATCCCAGCAATGACTGATCCTAGCAATAACCATTCAAGCAGCATCGTCGTTGTGTAGCGCATCGAATGCGATGCAGCATCCACCGCCGTGGAAGCCGCCCGAGCCCGCCCGGATAGGGTTGTAAGTAGCAGTACGCAGCAGATCGCAAGCGTATGCGCCCAAGGCGCAATCGGCCTCGGTGCCGAATCTCCATGAGGTGGCGGTGCGGGCGAGACGTCTGGCTGCTCAGCCATCGAAGCTATCGAGTCGTAGGACATGCAACGTATACTACGGCCTCTGGAGAACCTAATGCGCGATGTAGTGATTGTGAGTGCCGTGCGTACGGCCGTAGGCAAGTTTCAAGGCTCGTTGAATGACATGACTGCAACGCAACTTGGCACCGCCGTTGTCCGTGAAGTGGTAAGCCGCGCCGGCGTCAAACCAGAATCTATTGACGAGTGCATCATGGGCTGCGTCCTGCCCGCTGGCCTCGGCCAGAATCCCGCCCGCCAGGCCGCACTCGGCGGAGGCCTCGCCGATACCGTCGCCGCGTTGACCATTAACATGGTCTGCGGATCTGGCCTGAAGGCCGTCTCACTCGGCGCTCAAGCGATCATGCTCGGCGACGCTGAGATCGTCGTCGCCGGCGGTATGGAGTCCATGTCCAACGCTCCCTACCTGCTTCCCCAAGGCCGCAAAGGCTTCCGCATGGGAGACGCCAAAGTCGTCGACTCCATGGTCAAGGACGGCCTCTGGTGCGCCTGCGATGATCAACACATGGGCATGACCGGAGAACTTGTTGCCGAAAAACATTCCATCACCCGCGAGCAGCAGGACGCCTACGCCCTTGAGTCCCATCGCCGCGCAGCTGCCGCCTGGCGTGAAGGCCGCTTCGACGCCGAAGTCATGAAGCTCGAAGTGCCTGGCAAAAAGGGCATCACCATCTTTGATCGCGACGAGAGTGTTCGCGAGGACGCTTCGGCCGCCGCCCTCGCCGCGCTCCGCCCCGCCTTCAAAAAAGATGGCACCGTTACCGCCGGTAATGCTCCCGGCGTCAACGATGCCGCCGCCGCCTTGCTCCTTATGTCTGCGGATCAAGCAAAGGAACTCGGCCTCGAGCCCATGGTCACCATCAAGGCGCAGGCCATGAGCGGCGTAGCCCCCAGGTGGGTCATGCTCGCCCCCGTCCTCGGCGTGCAGAACGTCCTCAGGAAAGCCGGCTGGACTAAAGACGAAGTCGATCTCTACGAGCTTAACGAAGCCTTTGCCGTCCAGGCCTTGGGCGTCACCAAAGAACTCGAGCTCGATCTCTCCCGCGTCAACGTAAACGGCGGTGCCGTAGCCATCGGCCACCCAATCGGCGCCAGCGGAGCCCGCTGCCTGGTAACCCTCATTCACGAAATGATCCGCCGCGACGCAAAGAAAGGCGTAGTCGCCCTCTGCCTCGGAGGAGGAAATTCAGTTGCGTTGGCCGTGGAACGCTAGAACCGAGAGAGCACACTATTACTCCTGGTTGTGATTCCGTAGCAAAGCGGCGGAGCCTGCGGTTCGACCCTCGTCCTTGTTTGGGAGGCATCCAATTTACTTCTCGTTGGGACTCAAGCGATAAGAGGAGGGAAGATCTACGTAGAGCTTGCTTGCCGGATTATTTTTTTCAAACCCTGCGTACGCGGTCCTTAACATATTTTGTAAGCGAGCCGTCAGCCCAATGCCTAATTAGGTTGTCTATTCCTGGTTGCTTTTCTTCTGGCTTCTCTTGCTTTAGCCTCAGCACTCGGTGATATTCCAAGCCAGTCCGTTAAACTCGCCGAGCTGGCTTTCGAGCCAAATATCATTCGAACCGATCGCCGAGAAAACCCCCTTGGCTTCAGCAGGCGTTATGCCATGGCGAAGCGTATAGGCATCATCACCGTTCGTACCATCAGAGCAAGAACAGCATCGTCTTGACCTGCTTCGGGCTCGTAACCTGGGCGCTCAACATCGGGGCGAGGGAAGTTCCTTGTCTGCCCAGGACCGAAAGTATGTCTGTGGAGAGATACCGCATCCGCTGAAACAGTTAGGCCGCTGGTCCCGAACTGCTGACGGAGAATGACGAAGATGCCGATGAGCAGGCTTATAGATTCGCCGCATAGCCTCTCTGTGCTGCGGTCTACCAGAAAGTGACAAGCACAAAGAACCAAACCTGTCGCCAACAAATGCTTGACGGTCTGTTTGCGTCTTTTACCACGCAGAGCCAGAACAAGTGTTTGGTCTTCAAACTTCGTTGTGCAGTCCATGGACGGACAACATCACTTTAAGGACCTCAGGAATCTCCCCTCTAGCACTCAATAATATTTAGAGCCAACCCACCCAGACTCGTCTCCTTGTACCGACTCTGCATATCCATCCCCGTCCGGTACATCGTCTCGATCACCTGGTCCAACGAAAGCTTGTGCCCCTCAGTCTCATGCATCGCCATGCGGCATGCGTTCACGGCCTTCACTGCGCCCATTGCATTCCGCTCGATACATGGAATCTGTACCAGCCCTCCAATCGGATCGCAGGTCATCCCCAGGTTGTGCTCCATCGCAATCTCAGCGGCATGCTCCACCTGCGCATTTGTTCCACCCAGCGCCGCAACCAACCCACCCGCAGCCATCGAGCAGGCAACTCCCACTTCGCCCTGGCACCCTACCTCCGCGCCCGAGATGCTCGCGTTCTCCTTGTACAAAACCCCGATAGCAGACGCAGTTAAAAAGAATCGCAGCAGGCCCTCTTCTTTCTTGGCAGCCGTCTTCTCCGTCTCGATAAACTGAAGATAGTACTGAGCGATTGCTGGAATCACTCCCGCCGCGCCGTTCGTGGGAGCCGTGACTACTCGTCCCCCGGCTGCATTTTCTTCATTCACCGCAATAGCAAACAACGACACCCAATCCAGCGGCGCCAGCGGATCACGCGGCTTACCCGAGTCATCCAGCCCCTTGATCCGTTCATGCAACCGAGGCGCACGTCTTCGCACATTCAACCCACCCGGCAGCACCC
The DNA here is from genome assembly GCA_043749265.1 of Rhodanobacteraceae bacterium. Taxonomy (GTDB): domain Bacteria; phylum Acidobacteriota; class Terriglobia; order Terriglobales; family Acidobacteriaceae; genus Edaphobacter. The sequence continues at coordinate 12,241 of JAYVDT010000265.1, forward strand.
CGTGCGTCGCAATCCCACGCTCCATCGAGCTTTGCATCGCCACCCAAAGTGCCAAAATGCTGTCCTTGATCTGCTCTGCAATCGGCGCCGTCGAAGTCTCGGAAATGCCAGGTCGACCAATATTCTTCGCGGGTTTGCCGGCCCTCTCATCAGTCAGCAACGCGCACTCATTTGCAAGCACCAATTCGGCGATCGTCAGCCCGTTCTCCTCCGCGCAATGCAACAACTGCTCCGCACTTGAAAACGGAAAGGGAACTGACCTTGGCGTGACCAGCCTCTCCAGCGGATCCGGAGCTAACTCCTCAGACGAAAGAATGAAGCCGCCGCCTACCGAATAAAACACACCCTGACTCAGCATCTCACCCGATGCGTGGAACGCCGTAAACCGCATTCCATTCGGGTGCGACCTCTCCGCCTTGGCCCCCTGCGGATACATCATCTCCCGCCGAAACAACAAGTCCGTGCTCTCTTCAAACGGGATCGCACGAACGCCACCCAGCACTAACTCATGCTGACCACGAATCACCTGAAGCTTACCGTCAATCGTACCCGGCGCAATTGTATCGGGAGCCTCACCACTCAGGCCCAGCAGCACCGCTCTATCCGTCCCGTGACCAGTCCCCGTATGCGCAAGCGACCCATACAGTTCAGCACGAACCCTTCCCAACCGCTCCAGTAATCCCGCGCTCTCAAGCTCCCGCACAAAGCGCAGCGCAGCCCGCATCGGTCCAACCGTATGCGAGCTCGATGGCCCAATCCCAATCTTGAACAATTCAAACAGGCTAGTATTCATCGTCTCGGCTTTGGCCCGAAGGCCCTCATACGATTGTAGGCGCAGCCGCCAATCGCTGCTCTCGCTACCCGTTGCTTCCTCTTGCAGACCGCTTTTGTATACGTCTGCCCTAGCGCTTCGATCGCTGAAACCCGTGCAAGATTCCCGCCATTCTTATGTAGATATTCAAATGCCGAGATCATCACTATCTGCAACGGCCATCAAAATATCTGCACCCGAGCCATCGTTCGTCTTCCACAGAGCGAGCGCTGCAGCAAACGCTACCGGAAGCTTCTTCTCATCGAGCAGCCACCGCAGATCCATCGTAATCATCGGAGATTTCGTCTGAGCCGCAGCCAGTGTCGCCGCGATGCGCACATCAATATCCTTACCCTGCATCGCTGCGCCGGTCATCTTCAAGGACCGCGCATCGCCGCCCAGAGTCTCCAACGCCGCAAGACACTGGATGCGGTTATCCGAGCCCTTGTTCGCCACAGCATCGGTTAGAACCGTCCATGCCGGGTTTGGCATTTGAGTCGGCGTTTTTGGCCTCGCATCTGCCGCGCTGACCATTTATCCATCCTCCTTCGACACTTGCGCCTGAGCAGAAGTCAAAACCTCTGCAGGCAGACCGGAAGGCATCAACAGGGAAGCAGTTGCAAAGAGGACAGCGGGCAGGCAGCGCCAAAACGAGGGGGCTGCAATGGTCAAGAGTACGGACCAGGGCATCAGGGATCCTTCCAAAGTAAAACTATCAAAGCATGCAGTTCGGTAGGGATGGGTGTACCCCGCTCTGGTTGGTTGCCCATCTTCGTTACGTACGCAATCCTTCGGATACGTGCGACTGCTATACTTTGGACACTTTCAGCCCCACAGGAATCATCAGGCTACCCATGCTCTTCAAGGCCCTTAGCGCAGCTGTCTATGGCATCGATGCGCACATCATCGATGTCGAAGTGGACTACTCCGGCGTCGTCCTCGACAAGCCGATCTTCAATACAGTTGGCCTACCGGACGCAGCGGTGCGCGAGAGCCGCGACCGTGTTACCTCCGCCATCCGCAACTCCGGCTTCGACTTCCCACCGACCCGCATCACCATCAATCTCGCCCCCGCAGATCTCAAAAAAGAAGGTTCGGGCTTCGACCTGCCCATCGCCATCGGCCTCCTTGGAGCCTATGGTGCTCTTCACATCAAAGAAATCTCCGACTTCCTCCTTGTGGGCGAATTGGGGCTCGATGGCGCTCTCCGCTCCGTCCAGGGCATGCTTCCCATCGCCATCGCCGCCAAGGCCCGCGGCATCCGCAACCTCATCATCCCTGCCGGCAATGCCCGAGAAGCCGCCGTCGTCGAGGGCGTCAACGTCTATCCCGTCAAGAGCCTCCTCGAAGTCCGCGACCTCCTCAACGCGGCCGCACTTGGAACTATCACTGCCGTTCCCCTGCGCGTCGATACCACCAGCCTTCTCGACGAAATGCAGCATTTCCCCCACGATTTCAAAGACGTTCGCGGCCAGCACGTCGCCAAACGCGCGCTTGAGGTCGCAGCCGCTGGTGGCCACAACATCCTCATGATCGGCCCCCCGGGCTCTGGTAAGACGATGCTCGCCAAGCGTCTCCCCTCCATCCTCGCCCCGTTGCGTTTTGAAGAAGCGCTCGAGACTACCAAAATTCACTCGGTCGCAGGAGTGCTCAACCCGGAGGACGGCCTCGTCACCCATCGGCCTTTCCGCGCTCCCCACCACACCATCTCAGACGCTGGCCTCATCGGTGGCGGCGCTGTCCCCCGTCCGGGGGAGGTCTCGCTCGCGAACAACGGCCTCCTGTTCCTTGACGAACTCCCCGAATTCCCCCGTAACGTACTCGAGGTCCTGCGCCAACCACTTGAGGACGGACACGTAACGATCTCTCGCGCTGCCATGAGCCTCAGCTTTCCTGCCCGCTTCATGCTCGCTGCTGCCATGAACCCCTGCCCGTGTGGCTACTTCAACGACAAGAGCCGCGAGTGCATGTGCACCCCGCCCATGATCCAGCGCTACGTCTCCAAGGTCTCCGGTCCACTCATGGACCGTATTGACATCCACATCGAAGTCCCCGCAGTGCAATATAAAGAGTTACGCGGTGGTGCCAGCGCCGAGGGCTCAGCAGAGATTCGCACCCGTGTCCTCGCCGCCCGAGAGCTCCAGCACGCGCGATTCAACGGCATCCTTGGCGACGAGCGCCGTACTCGCCCCACCGGTCGCAGTCCCTCCCAGCCCGTCTACTCCAACGCCCAGATGACCACCCAGCAGATCCGCCTCTTCTGCGAGCTCTCCAGCGACGCCGAACGCATTCTCGAGCGCGCCATGCAACAACAAGGCCTCAGCGCTCGCGCCCACGATCGCATCCTGAAACTCGCCCGCACCATTGCAGACCTTGAGGCCGCCCAGGATATTGCGGTGAAGCACATCGCGGAAGCTATCCAGTACCGTACCCTAGACCGAAGCTACTGGTCCTGAATCTTCTTGAATTGCGCGCGAAAATATCCCTTTTTCCGTAGCCCTATTAGGATGCTCCTCCAAAAATAAGTATTGACTCTGTTCCCTCAACCAGCTACGTTATTTTGATATACCTGTTTCAACGGGTTTGGGAAGTTGGCTGCAAAAAATCCCTTTTGCCGATTAAGAATTGCGCTCAAATAATCTAGGTTTCAAATGAGTGAAAACAAAATCAGGAGATCTTGCATCCTGACCGCGCGTTTTGCGTCTAATCAGTAAATCGGAGTTGAGCCAATCTCAGCGGTACGCTTCTAAAAAGTGCTCCGAACTTACCCGGATTCCTTTCCGAAAAATTGAGCATTCCCCTCTTAGAGGCATCCTTTTTAGGGACTCATATGTAAAGCGCCACGAACATACATGCACGAGTATTGCGCGGAAGACGCAATGTTGTACAAGGAAATAAGGAGAACGAATTATGCGCTCAGACCTCATATTTGGAGCACTTACCCACGTCACCAACCGCTACCAGCTTTGTCAGTTGGCCGCCAAGGCGACCCGCAAGTTGCATAAGCCCAACACCCGGTTGCAAGACACGACGAACGAAGTGCTTGACCGCTTCAAGGACACCGTTCCCATGGACGGCGCTGCAGAGCCCAAGGTCGAGAAAATCCAAACTACACCCTCTCAGGAACGCCGCGCGGCTTAGTCGCGCGGTAGTTTCACCTAAACTTCGGTGCGTTTTGCATCAAGTCTCCTTTCCAATCTCTTGCGATCGTTGT
>JAYVDT010000266.1:0-1561 GCA_043749265.1 Rhodanobacteraceae bacterium
GTCAGCGAAAGCACAATCGCGGACTTCGACACGTGAAACTTCGAAGACAGCTCATTGAACAAAAACACGACCACAAAAAAGTCGAACGCATCCAGCACCCACCCCAGAATCCCACCCGCCACCGCATACTGCCACCCCGGCGTATCCGTCTCCGGCACATCCCGCACCACTGAATCCAAAACCTCAACCTGCATCAGTATCCTTTGCTCAACAGCACCGCTGGAATGCGCCGAGTCTACCCGGTCCACAAAAGGGAATCAACCACCCCCGCCATATCCCCCAGGTCAAAGACAAGCCAAAGTCCGCATGCCCCAGGTCTAGCTTCTGAGACCTGCAATCAAACCACCCTCTTTTTTCCGTCCTCCCGAACGGAAATGCCTATCGCACCCAGACCCTCCATGCGATACGCTTCTCCCAATCCTCATGTCCACCCTCTACACAAGAGTCACCCTCCGCGTAGCCCCCTTCCTCATCCTCCTTTACCTCGTCGCCTTCCTCGACCGGGTCAACGTCTCCTTCGCCTCTCTCTCCATGAACCGCGATCTCAACATCCCCGACGACCTCTTCGGCCTCGCTGCCGGCATCTTCTTCCTCGGCTACCTCCTCTTCGCCGTCCCCAGCAACCTCATGCTCACCCGCCTTGGCGCCCCCCGCTGGATCGCCATCCTCATGGCCATCTGGGGCGCGCTCTCCTGCGGTCTCGCCTTCGTCCACGGTCCCATCGCTTACATCCTCCTACGCTTCCTCATCGGCGCGGCTGAAGCCGGCTTCTTCCCCGGCATCATCCTCTACCTCACCCGCTGGCTCCCCGGCTCTCAACGTGGCGGCATCATGGCTCTCTTCACCTTCTCCATTCCGCTCTCGAACATCCTTGGCGCCCCCATCTCCGCCGCCATCCTCTCCATGAACGGAACCGGCAACCTCCACGGCTGGCAATGGCTCTTCCTTCTTGAAGGCTTACCCTCCCTCTTCCTCGCCTGCCTGGTCCCGTACTTCCTGGCCGCAGGTCCTGCAGAAGTCTCCTGGCTCACCCCCTCTGAAAAACAGTCCCTCCTGACCCGGATAAAGTCAGAAAGCCTCCCGCCCGAAACCAAACCCAGCCACCGCGAACTAGTCATCCCAGCCCTCACCTACTTCGTCCTCATGATCGGTCTCTACGCCCTCAGCTTCTGGGTCCCACGCATCCTCTCCAGCCACGGCGTCGCTCTCCACTGGCTAGGCTGGGCCACCGCCCTCCCCTCAGCCTTCGGAGCCCTCGGGATGCTCCTCTGGAGCCGCCTCTCCGATCGCCTCGGTCAACGCCAACGCCACTTGGCCGCTGCCCTCGCCCTCGCCGCCACCGGCATCGCCACCGCCGCCCTCTCCCCTAGTCACGGCGCATTCTGGCCCCTCATAGGCTTCTCAGCCGCAGCCATCGGCGTCCTCGCCGCGATGCCTATCTTCTGGGCCTCCCTCAGCCAGCGGCTCACCCCCGCCCGCGCCGTCGTAGCCATCGCCGCCGTCAACTCCATTGGCAACATCGGCGGCTTCCTCGGACCCTACGCCATGGGCTGGATGCTCA
>JAYVDT010000267.1:0-1561 GCA_043749265.1 Rhodanobacteraceae bacterium
CGAAGCATTTCCAAGCCTCATCGCTGAATGCGTAGTCGAAGGATGTGCGTTTCGCCTTTGCCTCCGCTGTTGTAATCCCGAAGGGATCTGCGGTTGTACTTGCTCCACCTCACCGACACTAAATCTCTGGAGCCCATAAAATGAGCCAAAAAGCCCTCTTTCTGGACCGCGACGGCGTTATCAACGAAGAAATCGGCTACCTCCATAAGTCCTCCGACGTCCGCTTCATCGATGGCATCTTCCCTCTCTGCCGCACCGCCCACGCTCTCGGTTATCGTCTGGTCGTCGTCACCAACCAGTCCGGCATCGCACGCGGCCTCTACTCCGAAGAGGATTTCGACAACCTCACCAAGTGGATGGTCCGCCAATTCCACCGGGAAGGCGTCAACCTGGACGCAGTCCTCTATTGCCCCTACCATCCGGAGCATGGGGTCGGTCACTACAAGCGCGAGCATGAAGACCGCAAACCCTCTCCCGGGATGCTCCACCGCGCCGCCAAAACCTTCTCGCTGGACCTCTCGCAATCCATCCTAATCGGCGACCGCTGCTCCGACATCGCAGCCGCCCACAATGCCGCCCTCCGCCATGCCTTCCTCCTCTCCGGCACCGAAACCAACCCTTGCACCCATCCCCACACGCTCATCTCCCGACTAAGCGAGGCCCAATCCTGGCTCCAGGCCCTTTAGGCCCAACCCCTTTTCTTTGCCTCTGCCATTTACCTTTTCCCCATCTTCATCCAGAGCGCCAAGGAATCCTCAGCTTATCCACAAATCCGGATCCATCAGGTCTAGCTTCTGAGATTTGAGTCTCTACTCGCCACCAGACTTAAAGGCATCGGCCCAGGTATTTGCAGCCCAACCACCAGACACGCCAGCAAATCTGCATGTCGAGGCCCCAAACTGGCGAAATCCAACATTCCGAGGGAAGTAGAGCTGGCGTAACCACGCTCTTCCATCCTCTAAAAAAGTGGAAGGCAAAAGAGAGCCCCGGCAAACTGCCGAGGCTCTTTGCAGCTTAAATTGAATAGAATGAATACTTTACCTATAACCCCATAAGAATGAATACTTTGCGGGGTATCGAAACCGCAAAGTATTCATTCCAGGAACCTTACGATGCCAGAGGGGGAGGGACGTTATCCCAAAGCCACCCCAAACGCCGCGTCCAGCGCCGCAACCGGATAATCCTTCTGCAATTGGATAAACGATTCCTGGAAGCTCTGAACGATTTCCGGGCGAATTCTTGCCAGCGCACCCATCGTCTCCACCAGCAGCACACGTGCCGGAACATTTCCTGGAGCAGCCTCGCATAGAGCCAGTTCCCCTTCCAGAATCTCTCGCTCGCCTTGCAGGAACTGCGGTGCCACGCCATCCATCCCAGCGCAGCGTACCGCGAGCAACTGTTCCAATCGCAAAAGATAAGTTCCAAATTGCTCCGGAACGACGTAGGCCGACGGCACCGGAACAGAACCCAGCGCGTGCAACAACTCGACAACTTCATCGGCGAGTCCGGGCAGACCTTCTTCTGGAGCATCCGGCGCAAACTCGGCCTGCAACTCGCCAAT
>JAYVDT010000268.1:0-5465 GCA_043749265.1 Rhodanobacteraceae bacterium
GTTCCAGAATCCCGCCCCTGGCCCTCGCATTCAACCGCCGCGTTCGATCCGGCACCTCTCCCGATCTTGACACTGGCAGCTTCTCTCAGGGACTCACCCTGCTGGGCAGCGGAGCAATCCGCGGCATCCACTACGACACCAACTTCGTCGTCGACGAACAGCTCGATTCCTCCCAACCAGGTCCGGTGATCCGTCGCGCTCCATTTGGCCAGACCCTATCGCGCACCCGGCAATTGGCAAAGAATTCTCGCTCAGTGGCGAACTCTGGCACTTCACAACCACTCGTCCCGGTAACCCGAGACGGTTCCTCGAAGTCGCGCTCCAACGCCGTGGGCCTCCTGTTCGCTGGCGGCTATGCCATCCATCCCGCATTGGTTCTTGACGCCCGCATTGACCAGGGTCACACCTCGACCAGCACCAACTGTCAGGGTTTCGCCGGCATAACCTATCTCCTCCCTTGCCGCTTATGGCCTGACCGCAAAACTAATCATCAGCCCCCGAACCGATCCAAGGTATTATGGCTCCATTCATGACCCCTGCCGTCCAGACCCACTCCCTCACCCGCCGCTTTGGTGATTTCACCGCAGTCGACGATGTCAATCTCACCGTCGCACAAGGCCAGTTCTTCGGTTTCCTAGGACCAAACGGCGCTGGTAAGTCCACCATCATCAAAATGCTGACGGGGCTCCTGGCCCCAACCTCTGGCTCGATCAACATCCTCGGAGAGGACTTAACCAGCAACACCGTCGATCTCAAGCGTCAGATCGGCGTGGTCCCGGAAGGCCTCGCGCTCTTCGGCCGCCTGACCGCCCCCGAATACCTCAACTTTGTTGGCCAGATGTACGGCCTCGACGCGGCCACCACCAAACAGCGGTCCGCTGAACTCCTCGATTTCATGAGCCTCGCCGGAGAACGCAAAAAGCTCATCACCGACTTCTCTCACGGCATGCAAAAGAAGCTGGCCCTCTCCGCCGCCGTCATCCACGGCCCACGCATCCTCTTTCTGGATGAGCCCTTTGAGGGTGTCGACGCCATCGCCGCCAACCTCCTCAAGAACATGCTCCACGGCATGATCGGTCGCGGAGCCACCATCTTCCTCACCTCCCACGTCCTCGAAATTGTCGAGCGTCTTTGCACCCACATCGCCATCATTCAGAGCGGCAGCCTGGTCGCTCAGGGCTCGCTCGAAGAACTTCGGGCCGGGGTCCCCACCCACGGTGCCGACCCCGCCAAAAAAGCCACGTTGGAAGAGATCTTCCTCAACGTCCTGGGCACCACCGGCACCGCCCCGCCCGAGCAGGAGCTTTCATGGCTCGGCTAGATTCCGCCTCCATCCAAGCAACTAAACAGTTCAAGGCAGTTGCCTATCTGCGCTGGCTTCTCTTCAAAAACGGCTTCCGCCGCAAGGGTGGCAAGGGCGAGCTTGTCGCGCGCTTCATCACCTTCCCCTTCGCAGCCATCATCCTTCTGTCCGTCATCTCCAGCGCCTTCGCCTCTGCCTACGGCTCTGTCCGCCACGGAGACCTAGGCTACCTCGCGGGAATCTTCTCGGGCATCTTCCTCCTCCAGATCGTCGTCAGCGTCAACATCGCCCCCCCCGGCCTGTCTTTCGATCCAGAATCCCTGATCCGCTTCCCTCTTAGCTTTTCTCGCTATCTCCTTATCCGCCTCTTCCTCGGCCTTCTCAGCGCCTCCACTATCATCGGCACAGTTTCCCTGCTCGCGGCCGCCACCGGCGTCACCGTTGCCCGCCCTGAGCTTGCACCCATCGCCTATGCAGCAGCCCTCGCCCTCGCGATTGCCAACATGCTCTTCACCCGCATGGTCTTCGCATGGGTGGATCGCTGGCTCTCCACCCGCCGTGCACGCGAGTTTTTCACCTTCTTCATCATCGCCATTTCGCTTGGCTTCCAGTACGTCAACGTCACCATCAACGGCCTCGGCAAACACACCAGCCATGCCCAGCAGATGGCAAAGCTGAACGCCATGCTCAACGTCTACCACCACGCCGAGCCCGTCCTCCAACATCTCCCCCCCGGTCTCGCTGGCCAGGCCATCACTCACGCCGCGCATAAGGAAGCACTCCCCACAATCTTTTCGATCATTGGAATCCTCGGCTACTCAGCCTTCTTCCTGGGTGTCTTCGCATGGCGCATGAATCGCGAATACCGCGGCGAAAACCTCTCCGAAGTCACCCACGCCAAAGCGCTTCAGCCCACAAAGACTCTCGCTCCAATCCGCCCTGAAGCCGACCTGATTTCAACCCAACTCGCCACCGATGCAAAGAGTGTCATCTCACCCGCCCTCTCCGCTCTTCTCCTCAAAGAGTGGATTTACATCCGCCGCAATCCGGCCCAGTTCTACGGACTTATCGCACCCCTTGCAATGGTCTTCATCCTAGCCGGCCGCATGGGCACATTTGCCGCGACAGGCCTCGTCTTCCCTGCGGCCGCCGCCTACTCCATCCTCGGCGTCTCCACCCTTGCCTACAACGTTCTGGGCCTCGACGCCTCGGGAGTGCAATTCTATTTCCTCTCCCCCGTCCCCATGCGCACCATCTTCCTGGCCAAGAATCTCTTCGGCTTCGCGATCACGGCCACCCAACTTATCCTCCTCTACATCCTCCTGGCGTACACCTCCGGCCCTCCCCCGCTCCTCATCGCGGTAATGACCCTTTGCTGGGTGTTCTTCGCTGCCTTGGTCAATGTCACCGTTGGCAACGTACGCTCGATCACCACACCCAAAAGGATCGATCCCTCCAAGATCTCCCGCAAGCAGGCCTCGCAACTCAGCGCCCTCCTCTCTCTGGCCCTGATGCTGGTCGTCGCGGCTGTCGGTGGTGGGCTCATCCTGCTCTCCCGCGCCTACGAGCTTCCCTGGCTCCCCGTCCCCATACTCCTTGCCCTCGCAATCGGCGCCTTCGCTCTCTACTGGTCGGGGCTCGGGCACATCGACGCCCTGGCGCAAAACCATCGCGAAACCCTTGTCGAAGAGCTTTCAAAGACAGCCTGACCATAACGCACATCCCCATGTTGGGGACCACACCTTTGTTCTCATTCCGCAGCGCAGCGGAGGACTACGAGGTTGCTGACTCCTCCGCCACTTTCACTCAACAATCCCAATCAACCCCATACTCCGCCCCGTAACTCTCCCCTCTCCTCGATAAGAATAATATTTTCTAGTGCCGTCGACTCGCGAACACTGCGTGCACTCTCCAATCACCGCCACGCTCCTGACCCCCGCTTGAGCCAACTGCCGCCGATTCGCCTCCCACAGATTCAGCCGTCGCCCCTCCCCGAACAAGTCCTCCGAAAACTTCCCCAGCAGCTCCTCCCCCACCCGATAGCAACAAGGCCCAATCGAAGGCCCAACTGCCGCCACCAGGTCTTCCACCCTGCAGCCAAACTCCCTCTGCATCCTTGTAATCCCTGCGGATGAAATTCCCGCCGCCGTTCCCCGCCACCCCGCGTGGAAAGCCCCCACCACTCGCAGTCGAGTATCCGCCACCAAAATTGGAACGCAATCCGCCACCAGCACACCCAACATCACCCCACACCTATCCGTCACCATCCCGTCGCCCTCACCCGCCGCCCCACGGCACTCTGCCATAACAATCTCCACCCCATGCACCTGTCTCACCGTCGCGATCTCACCCAGTGTCCCCACCGCGTTCAGAAATCGTAGTCGATTTTCCCCCACAGCATCGCCATCGTCCTCCTGCGTAAAACCCAGATTCAATTCCAGCTCCCCATATGCGCTCGAAACCCCACCAGCACGTGTGCTGAACCCATGCCGCAGCCAGCTCCACCGCTTCCAACCCGCCACACAAACAACCTGAATCTGACTCTCCACCATTCCCACACACCCCCTGCAGCAGTTTACCCACAGCACCTTTCGTTCCACGCAACGTCTATTGCACGGTGGAGGAATACCCCGCAATTCATGAATGATCTGTGCGACACTCACATGGCGTCTGAGACTTCAACAACCCAAAACAAAGTAACTCAGCGCATCCCTTTCAAACACGCTTGCATCCCTATCGGGTGGGCTGTAAGATACGCGACTGCAACCCCTTGAGATCGAATCCATTGCCCAGTCTGACCACACAGCACTTACGAACGCGTATTGGAAAGGTTTGTGTCGCCATCATCGGCGCCACAGCCGCTGAAATGATCGAGAAGGCCTCCGCTGCCGTCAAGGCGACGCCCTTCCTCGAGTTCCGGCTTGACTACCTCGGGAAGCCGGCACTCGCCCTGCCGAAGATCAAGCAGTTTCTGGCCGACAACACCGCCGCAACAGCCATCGCCACCTGCCGTCTCGCGGTCAATGGCGGGCGTTTTGAAGGTACTCCAGCCTCCGAACTCGACATTCTGCTCAAAGCCGCAGCCGCAGGATTTCAAATCGTCGATCTCGAACTGGAGACGGCTGAAACCCTTAAAAGGACCGACCTTCAGCCTCTCCGCGATACCGGCGTCGGCCTCATCATCTCGCATCACAACTTCAAGGAAACCAAAGACCTCGATGCCATCTACGAACGCATCGCACCCTTCGCCCCTGACTTCATAAAAATCGTACCCACAGCCCGGACCCTTACCGACAACGTCACCCTCATACGATTCCTTGAACGCATGAGTGACCACGCCAACATCGTCGGCATCTGCATGGGCGATGCAGGTGTCATCTCCCGTGTCCTCGGCCTCCGAGCCGGGTCAACTTTTACTTTCGCCGCCGCCTCCGCCGGCGAAGAAACCGGCCCCGGTCAGATCGCCGCGCGCACTCTGGTCGAAACCTTCCGCATTGAGGAAGTCGATGCCGCCACCAAGGTCTACGGAGTCGCAGGCAATCCTGTCGGCAAGTCCCTCTCCCCCGTCATGATGAACGCGGCCTTCAAGCGAGAGACCGTCAATGCGGTCTACCTCGCTCTCCAGACTTCCAAGATCGATGACCTTGTCACCCTCATCCGCGAGATCCCCATTCACGGCGTCTCCATCACCATGCCGTACAAGCAGGACATCCTCCCCTACCTGGAGCACATGGACCCGCTCTCCAAAAAGATCGGAGCGTGCAACACGGTACTCCGCGTCACCTCTGGAGAGCATCAGGGCAAGTTATACGGCTTCAACACGGACGTTGCCGGCATCATCATCCCGCTTGAGCGCAGAATATCCCTCAAGGACGCCAGGGTCCTCGTGCTTGGTGCCGGTGGCTCTGCCCGGGCCGCCGTCTTTGGCCTCCGCGACAAGGGCGCCGAAGTCTTCATCTACAACCGCACCCCGGAGACCGCAACCAAACTAGCCAAGCAGTCCGGTGCCAAGGCCATCAAGCGCGAAGCCATCCCAAAAACGCAGTTCGACATCATCATCAACGCCACTCCCATCGGTATGGCTGGCCAAAAAGCCGCACAAATTCTAACCGCGGAAGACTTCGAAAAATTCAGCCCCAAATTTGTCTTCGATCTGGTCTAC
>JAYVDT010000269.1:0-1553 GCA_043749265.1 Rhodanobacteraceae bacterium
ACGGCAATCGCGGACCACGATGGACCTGAAGCGGCCCGATTGGCAGCCTCTCCCGACAACCGATGATAGAGACTCAAACCATCCGGCAGGCCCTTGCTGAGTTGTGTGCAAGCGAGATCAAGTAGCAGCAGTAGCAGCGATGTACCCAGATCCATCGCATCTCCCGGCTCAACCAATAAAGCATTCCGTTGATGGATCAGGTTTTCGCGGAATGGTTCAAGATTTGAAGCTACGATTGGCTTGCCATAGGCCATGCCTGTGAGGAGTGCGCCACTGGTTGTAATACTTCTGTATGGGTAGACAAGGATGTCTGCGGCGGTATAATAATCGGGTAGCTGGCCTGTAGGGATATAACCGATATCCGCACGAATATTACCCCCGCTGCTCTCTCCAGCGTCCCTTGTCATCGCCTCCAGGCCGGGCTCTCCTGCTCCTGCTACCAGCAACAACGGAGGGGGCCCAAATCGATATCTCCATCCAAGGATGCAGAGTTTCCACGCTTTAAAAAGAACGTCGAGACCCTTGTATTCGGCAAAGACACCTTGCCAAAGGACGATCGGCCTGTCATCCGGAAGGCGCAGGCGCTGCCTGGCCTCGCTTCGGTCCTGCTGTGTGCTGGGGTGATCGGGTGCGAATAATGGACCATGTGGAACAACGGATATACGTTGCGCGGGAACACCAAATTCGCTACTAAGGCGTTTCGCCGCGGCACTGGAATGACAGACCAGATGATCCACGCTTCGATAAAACTCCGCATAGGCGCCACGGCAGCGTGTGCCAGTGTCGTGTGGGAGTAGGTTATGCACCGTGTGCACGACTGGAATACCCACCGACTGCGCCGCCTCAACAAGCTGCAGATCTGTCCGAAGCCCATGCGTCAAAAGAGGTACTTGCTGTATGTGAATCACTGAAGGCTGTTCCGTGAGATGAAAGCGAAGGGCACAGCTAATCACCTGCGTATTCAGGAGCGCATCCGATGCTTTGAGTACACGTGTTACAGCCTTTGGAAATCCGCTGGCAAGATATGCCAGACGGGCCGGACCCGTATCCGTCTGTAGGCCCCGATCATCAAAATAACGCGGCTCGCGCGAGAATTCGCCACAGAACAAACGAACGCGAACGCCTGAAGCCTTCAGCGCCGTCGTGAGCGCCGCCGTATACCAAGGGGTGAAACAGAAAGTATCAAAGAGCCAGACAAGCGGAGCGGCTCCTGCCAGCGTGGATCGCCCTTGATGGCCTAGTGCGGGAACCTCTTGCGATATCGCTTTCATGTAACCTCCGATCCTTCAATCCATCTGAGCCGCCAATGAGAATGCTTCATCCGTGCATTGCTGATAGAGAGTGAAATAAGCGTGCGCCATGACCGATGCATCGTATAACGTTTGCGCACGTGTTTGAGCCGCAGTAGCGATTCGCGTTCGCTCTGTGGCGTTCTCAAGTAGATGGATCAAAGCAAAACCGAGTGCGTCAGGGTCACCCGGTCGCACAAGCAGCCCACTCTCGCCGTGATTGAAAAGCTTCGGAATATCCCCTACTTCGGAAGCAACAATCGG
>JAYVDT010000270.1:0-1551 GCA_043749265.1 Rhodanobacteraceae bacterium
ACGGCATAATTCCCTGCAGAATTCAACGGTACGGTTGCCTGGCAAGCCGACGGTGAGGTGGCCACGATGACACCGAAGCTCGCGGGAGCAGCGGGGAGGCCCGGAAAGGGGGCGGACGCAGCGGCGAGGTTGAAGAGGGACGTTACGTTGTTCGTTGGATTCTGCGCGATATACCAAGCAGCCTGGATCGTATCAGCGGCCGTGAAGCTCGCACCGGAAGGTGTGGCGTTCGTAAATAGATTGGCGCACTGACTATTGGTGGAGTTCGAATTTACGCAGTAGGCGAGGGTGTTGCCCAACGAATTGACCATTAGGGCATTTTGATCCGTTGTTGCGTAGTTTTGCTGGTGCGTCAAAGAAACGCCGGAGGAGGAGCTTGCGAGATTGTTTGCCGTCGCGAAGGCATTCTGCAGGGCGTTATATGCGGTCGCCGGAGCGCCAATCGCGGGAGCAAGGACATTACCAGCCACCGGAGCCGCCATGAATGGCTGCAGCGCGAGCACCGAGGCCATCGTCGTGACCTCGTTAATGTTGACAAAAAGGAGAGGAGACAATGTGGTGCTTCCAGAGCAACCGTTGAGAACCGCCATGAGGGAGACCTGGTTGTTGACCGGATTGCCTGCGCCTGAGCTGCCGCCGGTGGCGACGATGTAGAGATGGCTCGCCATTGTGGGCAGGACGTACTGACCCGTGATGGTGAAGTTCCCGTTGTTGTCAGTAACCGGAAGGGTTCCCGTGATGAGAGGGGTGGAACCGAGGCCGTAGCCTCCGCCCGTGGTGGGCGTTCCAGCGGCGTAGAGCTGAATGTTGGCGCCTACGAGGGGCTGCTGGCCACCGTGGACGTTTCCATGAATAACGTGAATCGCGGGATCCACGACGGGCGAGATCAGGGCCGAATTACAACCTACAGCACCTAAAACGGGGAGGATGAAGCCGAGAAAACGGACGATGGGGCCCAGGGAGCTGCGCATAATAGGGTTCTCAATTCCCGGCAGACAGTGCTGCCGCGTACCGAATCACAAGTTGCTTAGATTCGGTTTTGATGGTAGCAGAGAAAATGTACTAATTTTCTGGCCTGATCCATTTATTACTTGCCCCCTAACGACTTCGTTTTGAGGCGAGAAAAGCTGCCAATCTTGGCTCTTACAATGACGTCCTGGGGATTAGCGATGCGCCTGAAACTGCCAAAGCCGCGTCCCGGGGGACACGGCTTTGGCAGAATTCCTGCAGGTTCTAAAAGCGGAGTTTGCCTGCAAGCTGGATGATGCGAGGGGCGTAGGTGGTGGTGATCTCACCGAAGGCAACATTGCCATAGGTGGTAATCGGCGACTGGAACTGAGTGATGTTGAAAGCGTTGAACAAGTCAGCGCGTATCTCCAACCGGAGTGGATGCTCTCCCCGTGTCAGGTTTGTCGCTTTGACAAGAGACATATCAACATTGGTGTAGCCTGGTCCGGAGAAAGAGTTGCGCGAAAGCGTGCCGTACCCAGCCGTGATGTTCTGGTCAAAGTTCGTCCCGGCGACGTAGGGTGCGCCATTGCCGGCGCCAAC
>JAYVDT010000271.1:0-1550 GCA_043749265.1 Rhodanobacteraceae bacterium
ACCGGCGTAGCTGGCACGGGTCATGACGAAGGGACGCTCGTTGGGCCGGAGGGCAAGGGAGCCTTCAAAGGTGGCGCGGGCGTTCTGCATGCCGAAGACATTGTGGATCTCCAGATGCGAGGTGGTGCGTTTGCGGAAGCCGGGCTCGTCGATGCGGTGCTGGATGTTGGAGGGCATGGTTTTGCCGGGGCCATCGAAGACGGCGGGCTCGTTCATATCGTTCCAGAAGCCGGCAACACCCTGGGCGACGAAGCCCTGGTAGAGCGTGCCCCACCACTTGCGGGTCCGGGCCTGGGTGAAGTCCGGGAAGACGCTGTCGCCGGGCCAGACTTTGCCGACGTAGACCGAGCCGTCGGGTTTCTTGACGAAGTGGTCACCGGCGGTGCCGGAATCGTATGGGCCGTAGCCCACGCCGGGCTGCTTGGCAATGTGGAGGTCCGTGATGACGACCAGCTTGAAGTTCTGCCTGGTCAGGTCCTGGACCATGCCGGCAAAGTTGGGGTAGTTCTCTTCGTCGATGGTGAAGGGCCAGTTTTTGTGCTGGAAGTCGATGTCTAGCCAAAGAACGTCCGAGGGGATGTGGTCGGCGCGCAGGCGGTCTGCGACCTCACGAAGCTGTGTCGCCGGGAAGTAGGAGTAGCGCGACTGCTGAAAGCCGAGGGCCCAGAGGGGCGGCAGGGGGGTGGGACCGGTGAGCCAGGACCAGGTGCTGACGACGGCCTTGGGGTCCGGGCCGTACATCAGGTAGTAGTCGATGGGTCCGCCCAGCGAGCTGAGAGTGTAACGCGTGGAATCGGTGTGCGAGAAGTCGAAGCTGGTCTGCCAGGTGTTGTCGAGGAAGACGCCGAGGGCGCGGCCGTGGTTGACGTTGATGAAGAAGGGGATGGCCTTATAGATGGGGTCGGTGGACTCCTGGAAGCCGAAGGCGTCGGTGTTCCAGAGGGTGAAGGTTTCGCCGCGGCGGTCGAGCGGGCCGGGCTTGTCGCCGAGGCCGAAGAAGTGGTCGGAGGCCGTGCTGACCTTGCTGATCTTGAATCGATTGCCATCCCAGGAGACGGGCGCGGCGTCGTTCTGGAGGACGTTACCGACGAGGTCAGTGACTTTGAGTTGCAGATGCTCGTCGATGGCGATGCGGAGAGACTTGGTGGCGAAGCCCTGGGCCTCCTGCGTGACGGGGACCGAGGCGGTGCGGGCGGCGGGGAGGACGGCCCAGGAGGCGTCTTCCGGCAGGTCGGCTCCCCTGGCCATGCGGACGCGAAGGACGTCGTCGCGGAGAGCGGTGACCTGGAGGGTAATACCTTCGACATTGGCGGTGATCCCGCTGGGAGCTGGCTTAAGCGACTGAGCGGTGCAGGAGGCTGCAATGAGACCGAGAGCAAGGAGCGAGATCTGGCGATATGTCGGTAGGGTGTAGCTGGTTATCATGTTTCTCCGTGAAGGGTCCCTCTGAAGAGTACGACGTCCATTGGCTTCAGGGAAAGAGGCGACGCCGGTTCCCCCGCCTTGTTTAGTGGTTCGATTGGACCTGCTGATGAGTAGGAATTATTTGT
>JAYVDT010000272.1:0-1550 GCA_043749265.1 Rhodanobacteraceae bacterium
GGCGGACTGCGAATGAATGAGCATCAAGAGCGTAGCTTTGAGGGCCGGCGTTTCGACGGCGACCGTGTCTCGGTTCATAAACCAAACTGTGACTGTTGCACCGGAGACTGCGGATCGCATTCGCGAATCAATAAAGGCCCTTAACTTCTACCCGGACGTGAATGCTCGTACTCTTGGCTCGGGACGCAGTGGAATGTTCGGGCTAATAATTTCAGATATTACGAACCCGTATTTTCCAGAACTCGTCAAGGGATTCGAAGACATTGCGGTAGAGCATGGCTTGGAAGTTCTGGTAGCGAACACGGATTATGACCCACATCGCATGAAGACCTGCGTGACGAGGATGCTGCAGCGCAAAGTAGATGGCGTTGCCATCATGACGTCGGAGATGGATGACGAGCTAATCCGTTATTTCACAACGCGGAAGATCCCGATTATCTTAACCGATGCGCAAACAGAGGTTCCTGAAGTTCACGCGATCCGTGTGGACTACGAAGCAGGGGTGATTGCAGCGATCGAACACCTGTACGAACTAAATCACGAACGGATAGCCTTTATTAGCGGACCGCTGGGTCTAAATTCTGCTCGCATCCGTGCTGAGGCTTTCCGACAGGTGCTCCAAAGTCATGGCTCATCAAGCAGTCGTGGGTGGTTTGAGGAAGGTGATCATCGTGTGCTGGGAGGCCATCGGGCAATGCAAAATCTCCTCAAAGCTCGCGCTGGTCGACCTACTGCTGTGATGGCTTCAAATGACCTGACCGCAATCGGCGCAATGGGAGCAATCCACGAAGCCGGGCTCCGCATACCGGAAGATATATCTATAGTGGGATTCGACGGGATCGAGCTTTCGAGATATACCCAACCAGCTTTGACCACTGTACTTGTCCCGCGCAGACAAATGGCGATGCTAGCCTTCCAGAGCCTGCTAAACCAGAGGCAGGAGGAGTTCAGAGCCAAGGGCGTCGAATCGGTTGTCACTCCCACACTTCTCGTACGAGCGTCTACGGCCGCAGTTACTCCAACTCTCCATAAGACGAAGCAATAACCGCTCAGCCGAACCAAAACCTAAAATGAATCTGCCGTAGGACTAGGGCTTCACTGGGCCGGAGAAGCGCTAAGTGGAATTTGATGAAGCCGGATGCGGACTACTGTTGGCGGCCCGGCATTCTTGAAATTGAGGCCACGATCTGTCTGGTCGCCATTCCAGATTCGTTTCATTTGCCACGCGCCGTTGATGTAATTTCCCTCCTGCGCAGAAAGGATCTCGAGTTGTGCGTTATGACCCGAAGCGTAAGCGATATTTAGCTTGAAGCTGACGCTCGCATCCACGCCGGTCACCAGGAACTCTTGGGGGCCTAGCTGCGCAATCAGGGCTCGGCCGGAAAAGTCTTTTGTTCCAGGTGGCTGTTGGCCATCCCGTTGCGGGAATCCAAACGAAACTTCTGCAATGAGATCCCCAAATTGCACTGACTGCCTGCTTGAGCCGGGAAGCTCTTCGACAGTCTTTAGCTTGCCATCAAAATTGAGCTTCGCCAACAAACTCTGCATTG
>JAYVDT010000273.1:0-1547 GCA_043749265.1 Rhodanobacteraceae bacterium
TTTAGCTGGTTGTGCGTTGCTTCACTAGTCTCCACGGTACCTCTAGTATAAGGATGAAGTGACAAGTTGCAGTGCAACAAATGCATCAATCGAGTGCCCCTTAGGTGCCATGCCAGACAGCAGCACAGTGTGTAACCTTCTCTTAGTTTCGCTATAGTTGGATAGAGCCGTTGCAATGAGTAAACCTATGGACCATATGACCAGTTGGGATAGCCATAAGAACAACTTCGACTTCCTTCGCCTGGCACTCGCGATCCTCGTGATCTACTCCCATGCGTTTCCGCTCGGCATAGGTTCTGAGCTTGATGAGCCTTTCCATTGGCTTACACATGGACAGGTCACCGGCGGCGCCATAGCGGTTAATTCTTTCTTCATCATGAGTGGCTTCCTCATCGCTGCCAGCGCGCAGCGTTCCAGTGGCGTATGGAGCTTTTTGAAAAAGCGATTTGCCCGCATCTATCCTGCATTTATTGTCTCCGCCATCCTCGCACTCCTCATCGTCGTTCCATACTCCGCTGCACATCTGCCTCATTCAACGTTTGTCGGTCGCCTCGGCGACTTTGTTGCGCAAACCCTTCGACTCAGGGAGTTCACCTACGATTCAGCTTTCCCGACCAATCCATATCCCGGTGTCATCAATGGATCCACTTGGTCAGTCGCCTATGAGTTTTGGTGTTACATCGGCGTCGCAATCTTGCTTGTAACCGGCATTCTCCGCCAGAGCAGAGTGGTTGCCGTCATCTTCATGGCATCTTGGATCGTCAGTATTGCTTTCCGGATAGAGGGCTGGATACTCGGTGGCAGTGTGCTCGGACTCGTTCTTGGTCCGCCTCAGTTCTGGGCTCGGCTCCTTCCGCTCTACCTCTCTGGGATGGTCTTTTACCAATATCGGCATCGCATCCCACTCAACGGCTGGCTTGCGGTTCTCTCCGCCCTGCTCCTAATCTTTGCGTCCTGGGTTTATACCGGCTGGACGATAGCTTTCCCATTTGCGGGCGCATACCTCCTCTTCTGGTTTGCCTACTCCCCCTTCATTCGACTGCACCAGACAGGGCGCTTAGGAGATTTCTCCTACGGAACCTACCTCTACGCCTTCCCCATCGAGCAGATGCTAATGCAACACTTCGGCGGACAGCTGCGGCCGGCGCTTCTCTTTCTTTGCGCCACTCCGTTGACACTTCTCTGCGCGGCAGCAAGTTGGTACGGTCTGGAGCGGCACTTCCTTCAGCCCGCGAGACGAAAGGAAATCGTGGCTCACACGGCGCTCGAGTCCGTCTCAGGCTGACCCAAATCGCCGAGCTCTACAGGGTCGATGCGTAAATTTCAAGCATCGTGTCGATTTTCTTGCTCCAGTCAAAATGCTCCAGCAGCCGCGCTCGACCCGCAGCGCCCATCTCCGCGCACAACTCACGTGACTGCATAAGCCGCGTCATACCGTCGGCGAATCCAACAACAAGCGCGTTTCGGCTTTCCGGCTGCAGGAGAATTCCGCAGTTCGAATCCAGATAGTCGAGTGGCCCGCCCCATGCCGTAGCAATAACCGGCAC
>JAYVDT010000274.1:0-5435 GCA_043749265.1 Rhodanobacteraceae bacterium
ATCCAGTAGCGCATCATCGCCATCTGCACCGCCGCAGGCATGGAGGCGAAGCCGACAAAGGCGACTGCTGGCTTGGTGGTAGTGCGTGTGCCGGACGCCTCGTGAATCGTAGCGCTGATTCCCTTGATTTCAGTGGACGAAGTGACATCCCCGGAATGTTGTTCAAGTCTGATGGGAGCCGACTGCGGTCCAAGCTCAAGGGTCGCTACCGTAGTCCTCTTCATGCCACGGTCGTTGGTGGCGATAGTCGTGGTCAGGATCAGGCGGTGGTCGGGTTGCTCGCGGATGTCGTAGGACTCCGTACCGATCGTATGCAGCAGCAGATGAACCAGGTAGGTGCCATGCTCAACCAGGATGCCGGAAGGGTCGAGATGCTGAGCCGACTGCGCTGGTGCCGTGACCGGGAGCAGAGCGAAAGCCAGCGGAAAGAACATTGCAATGCGAAGAATGATCTGCATCTCAACAATGTACAAGCTCCCGTAGCGTAAGCTGTCGATCATGCGAATGCAAAAGAATATGTGGGTAATAGTAGCGCTGCTAGCGTGCGGAAGTACGTCACGCGCGCAGGAGGCGATCGTCTATCCGTCATCAAGCGGAGCCCAGACCGAAACCGATGAGTACACCCGCTACGAGCTGCTCGCCCCCGAGTCCGCCAGCTTCAAAATCTCCTACGAAGTGACCGCGACCACCGCCGGCGCAAAGTATTTTTACAATCCTCTCCGCAAGGGCAGCGTTGCGACCGACGAATCTGTGTTTGATGCCATGACCGGCAAGCCCATAGCCTTCGAGGTCGTTCACGGCACCGACGCCCGCAAAGACCCGCTGATGCCCAAGGCCGACCCCGACACCGACTACATCAAGGTAAAGCTCGCCCGTCCTGTACCCGAGCACGGACAAGGCCGCGTCATCATCGTCAAGACCTACAAGGATGCGAAGAGCTACTACACCGAGGGCAACGCCATCGTCTTCAACCGCCCCCTCGGCATCCGCCGCAACAAGATCGTCCTGCCCTCGGGCTATGAGCTGACCGGCTGCACCGTGCCCTCGCAGATCCTCACCGAACCCGACGGACGCATCGCTGTCAGCTTTATGCATTCCGGTTCCGGCGAGGCTCCACTGGTACTGCACGCGGTGAGGGACGCACAGCCTGGAGCCGCACCCCACGCCCCAAGCAACGCCAAGAGCTGGGAGTCGCCGTACCAGGGTCTCCCCGAGCGCGCCCGCCTCTCCGAGCGCGCCCACGAGGACCGCGACATCGTCTACTTCCTTCAGCAGCCCGAGACCCACGCCTTCTCCCTCTTCCATGACTACACCGAGACCCGCGCCGGCATCAGCGCCTATGCCAACGTCGTGCGTGAGGGCAGCAAAGCCTCCAATCCCTCGGCGTATGTACTCGACACCGGCGAGCAGCTCCCCACCAAGGTCATGACCGGCGCCACCATGCAGGCCGCTAAGTTCAACACCGGCGAGGAGGTCGATGCCAAGGACGACGTCGTCGTCATTCCCTTCGGTGCCGTCAAGCCCGGAGAGTCGTTACGCCTCCGCATCTCCGAGACCTACACCGCCCCGATAAGCTACCGTCTCGACGGCGATGAACTCGTCTTCGAGCGTAGCCTCGGCCGTCCGCGCAACGCGGTCGTCCTGCCCAGCGGCTGGTATGCCACTGCCAGCGCCGTGCCCGCCACCGTGTCGCAACTCCCAGATGGCCGCGTCCGTCTCGACTACTGGGCCGACGCCCCCGAGGCCGCCGACGTGCTCCTCAAAGCGCGCAGACGTATTGTCCGTTAGCCCCGCCCATGCGGAGCCAAGCCGCACCCGGCATCGTATGTTCTTCCCATGGAGAGTGCTTAGCGCTCTGTTCCCGCATTGCGCGCAAAAGCTCGGGATACTCGAGACGCCGTCGAAATACATTGTCTGCACTACCTGGGGCGTGCGTGAAGAGACCTGCTTCCTTCTGGACGTTAGGTCTCCTTCACGGTCCAGCCGACGAGATGGTCGCCACCGGTACAGCCATGCCAAAGAGTGAAGTGAACTAGAAGTAGTCGATCGTCGCTCCGGTGTGCGACATTCTGCTGCAGACGGATCTCGTCACGGAGGACCGCAAATATCCCGACGCGGCGGTGCCTTTCCTTGACGCGCTATTCGCCTTCAACGGCCAGCAGCCGGACTATCCTCTCAACGTCATCGCCATTCGTCATTGGGATGACCTCTGGCTTGGCAAGGCCAAGCTTTAAGGCAACACCTTTCCCAGTGTTGGAGCACCATCGATGCGTTCGTGCTCGACGAACTCGCCGGGACGGATCCCACTCACACCGCAAAGCTTCGGACACACGCCAGCAATATCGTGGCAGGGCGTTTCTACGACGCCTCGGCAAAGCGATCGGGATTGGGTGCTGGTGCATTACCTGCTCCGCGCGAACACCACAGGGCCACATGGCTCGACCAAATGATTTCCCAGCCTCGTATGTCTGTTGCTTCCGGAATGAAATTTATTTCCAAGGCTAGAATAGGCAGCGATGTCTACCGGAGCCTTGACCTGATGCGAAAGCTTGCCGTTCTCCTGACCTCCTGTGCTGTAGCCGCGAGTTGCTATGCCGCTCCAGTCCGCCTCCGCACCAACGCGCTCGAAAGCCCGATCGGTATCGACACGCCGCACCCCACCTTCTCCTGGCGTAGCGATGCCAAGCGCGCTAACTGGATGCAGTCCGCCTACGAGATCCTTGTCGCGACAGATCCCGCAACCCTCAACACCGGAAAGCCAGACGTCTGGGACTCCGGGCGCACCCTCGCCTCTGAGTCCGTCAATATTGCCTACGCGGGTCCCACACTCATGCCGCAGCAGCGCTACCTCTGGGCTGTCCGGACATGGGACGAGCAGGGCAAGGAGACCACCTCCGCTCCCTCCTGGTTCGAGACCGGTCTCGCGAACTGGCAGGCCCAATGGATCACCCGCAAAGACCCCACCTCCGAGGCCGAACTCTCGGCCATCCGCTGGCTCTGGCTTCCCGGTGCCGACGCCATGCACGTCTTCAATGGCTCCGTCGCACACTTTCGATACACCTTGCACCTCGACGCTGCGCCCTCCGCCGCCAGCCTGCACCTCGACGTCTGCGGCAAGTTCGTCGCGCACGTCAACCGCCAGGAAACCGGCCACCATGATCAGTGGAGCGCCTTCGACCGCGAAGAGATCACCTCTCTCCTTCATTCCGGAGACAACGAGATCGAGATCGATGCGGAGCCCAGTTCTGCTAGTGACCCTAAAACCGGTTCTCCCGCCGCGCTGGCCGCATCTATTCACATCACCGACGTCTCCGGAGTCGAGCGCCGCATCGTGAGCGATAAGTCATGGCAGGCACGCTCCACCGGCACCGCCGCATGGCAGCCCGCGGCCGAAGTTGGTCCCATCTCTATGACCTTCAGCACCGACGTGGACCGCCACGGCCGCATCCCAGGACCCGACCGCATCTCCACCGATGCTTCGCTTTTTCGCAAGGATTTCTCCGCCCACTCCGCCGTACGTTCTGCACGTCTCAGCATCACCGCGCTCGGAGCGTACCAGGCCTTTCTGAACGGCAAATCGGTCTCTCCCGCTGGCCTTCTTGCCCCCGGTTGGACCGACTTCCACAAACGCGTGCTGTACCAAACCTACGATGTCACTTCGCTGCTCAACAGCCGCTCCAACACCATCGGCGTCGAGCTTGGCGGCGGCTGGTACAGCTCACCCTTGACCTGGATCGGCGTGCGCGACACCCCAGGGCAGAATCTCCTGCGGGCCCAGCTCGATCTGACGCTCGCAGACGGGACCCACCAGATCATCGCGACCGATCCGAGCTGGCTCACTGCCGCTGCCCCCGTCACCTTCTCCGAGATCTATGGCGGCGAATCCTACGACGCACGCCTCGCCCAACGCGACTGGAATACGCCCGGCTTCTCTGCATCCAAGTGGACCGCAGCGATCACTGGCATGCCACCACAAGCGAATCTCGCACTTACCGCGCAGCCCGATCTTCCAATCCACACCACTATCACCCTGCCCGCGAAGACCATCACTACCGTCGGCTCGAGCGCAATCTTCGATATGCAGCAGAACATGGTCGGTACCATTCGCATCCACGTCCGCGGCCCGCGTGGCTCGGTCGTAAAGCTGCGATTCGCCGAGCGCCTTAACCCTGACGGCAGCATCTACACCACGAATCTTCGCAACGCGGATGCCACCGACACCTACGCGCTCTCCGGATCCGGCGACGAAACCTGGCAGCCCGCTTTCACCTTTCACGGCTTCCGCTACGTCGAATTCACGACCCTTGGAGCACCCCTCGCCGCGCCGCCCACGCTCGCGACCGTAGAAGGCATCGTTTACAACTCGCTCCCGGCAATGCCGTCCGTCCGCCTCTCCAGCTCCAGCACCATCCTTAATAAAATGAATGAGCTAGGGGCCTGGGGCCAGCGCGGCAACTTCGTCTCCATTCCCACCGACTGCCCGCAGCGCGACGAGCGTCTAGGCTGGATGGGCGATGCCGGTGTTTTCTGGCGAACCGGTTCCTTCAACTTCGACATCGACGCCTTCACCCATAAGTTTATGCTCGACGTCACCGACGCCCAGACCGCCGCCGGTGCCTTTACCGACGTCTCCCCCAACGTCCTCGGGCCGAAGGTGGGCGCACCCGGCTGGGGCGATGCGGGTGTCTTCATCCCCTACGCCGCCTGGCTCCAGTACGGCGATGTCGCCATCGTCGAGCAATCCTGGTCCGCCATGGAACGGTGGCTGGCCTTCATCCTCAAAACCAACCCCGACTATCTCCGCCGCAACTCGCTGGGTAACAACTACGCCGACTGGCTCGCACCCGACCAGCACACCCCCAAGGATCTGATCGCCACCGCCTACTGGGCACTCATCGCCCGCGAAATGACGGAGATGGCCACGGCTCTTCACCGTCCCAGCGACGCTGCGAAGTATCAATCTCAGTACGATCACATCTCGACTGCGTATCGCGCCGCCTACGTCAAGCAAGACGGAAGCGTGGCGGGCGGAACTCAGACCAGTTACCTCGCCACCATCGCTAGCGGCATTGCGCCTGAGTTCCAGCGCGCGGCCATGGTCGAGAAGGCTGTCGAGGACATGGAAGCCCACGGTACTCATCTCACAACGGGCTTTCTGGGAACGCCGTTCCTGCTGTCCGTTCTCGATGAGAACGACCGCTCTGACATCGCCTTCAAGCTTCTGCTCTCGGAGACGTACCCATCTTGGGGCTACATGGTGAAGAAGGGTGCAACCACCTGGTGGGAGCGCTGGAACGGCGACACAGGCGACCCCGGCATGAATTCCTATAACCACTACGCCTTCGGTTCGGTGATGGCCTGGGTCTATCGCCGCGCGGCCGGTATCGACACTGATTCCACCGGACCCGGTTTCCACCACTTGACCATCCACCCTC
>JAYVDT010000275.1:0-1544 GCA_043749265.1 Rhodanobacteraceae bacterium
GATTTCCTTCTCTGTGATAGAGCTGCCGCTCCTAGCATGTTCATTGCCGCTTCTCACTACAGCGGCGTCATGGCGGCTGACCGATCGTACTCCACTACCTCAGGCCAACGTGCACATGATGATTCAGCGGCTGGCGCGAGCTGCAGGGCTGCGCACCAAGGTCAGCGCCCACAGCTTCCGCGCTACCGGGATCACCACGTACCTGCAGAACGGCGGTAAGCTGGAGATCGCCCAGCACATGGCCGGCCATGAATCGGCTAGGACTACAGGACTTTATGATCGCCGCAGCGACGAGGTCGCGCTCGATGAAGTCGAGCGGATTGCTTATTAGCAACCTTGGACCGTGTTGATAACGCGGCGAAATCACGCATGGAAAAGGACATTATCATGCGTCAAAGAGAGTTGTCTCAACTGCATGGCTCAACGTCTCTCTCGGCAAGCGCTGTAGGACCTCGTCTGGTCCCAACGGTTGAAGACTCTCTCTGTCCGGTTGGGATCTCCGACGTCGCACTCAAGAAGACTTGCTTAAAAGCAGACGTTCCAATCCCTAAACCGGAGCCTGTCTGTACGTTGGCTAACGTCCTTGAGCGTATACCCCGCGGAGCGTAGAAGGATGGCGAAAAAGGGGCCCCCATTCGAGGGGCCAAACTGTCTTGTTTTACCTAATGTTTTCCATTTGCAAAGACCGGGATCGAAGGCTCCAAACGCTTGAAATCAGGATTTTCAGGCCAGTCTGAGGTTTCTGCAGGTAACCTCTTTGAGGTCATTAACATAGCATCTTGATCTTCAAGAGTGTTCGGGCCGAATGGGCTAAGGAGCGACTGCATCTGCCGATCTGTGAGGCCGTGGTTCATCGGGCAACTCTAAGATATTTGCGCTGACGTGCGATTGCACCGCGGTTATCTGCGACAGAGCTGAAATGGTGGGAACTAATACGAGAGCGCAGAATACGCTGGTGCGGATTGATGCTAGCCGAAATACCAGTAAGACCTGCCGTGAAAGAAACATGAAACCTCGACTACTATCATCTCCGGGAGAACCTGCGGAACGGCTAAGTTAAGATTTGTGGCCACCACCGGTGAGGTAATATTGCACGGCTGGCGTAATGATCAGCGACAGAAACATAGAGACAACAATTCCGCCGATGACGGCGATGGCGAGCGGCTGCAGCATTTGTGATCCTGAGCCGAGAGCAAGGGCTAAGGGCAGCATCCCAGCAATCGCTGCGATTGCCGTCATGGCGATCGGCCGCAGGCGCTGCCGGCCTGCTTCGATCATGGCATCCTCGGCCGACTTTCCTTCCGCTCGGAACTTGTGGTCCGCGTCCAGCAGCAGAATGCCGTTTTTCGAGACGATGCCCACCACCATAATGAGGCCCATGAACGAGGAGATGTTGAAGGTAGTGCCCGTTATCATCAGCGCGACGAACACGCCTGACGTGGACAAGATCGCGGAAGCCAGAATGGCGCTTGGCGCCGAAAAGTTCTTGAACTCGAACAGAAGCAACAGAAACACCAGCAGCATTCCGATGAGCAAGACCACCA
>JAYVDT010000276.1:0-5401 GCA_043749265.1 Rhodanobacteraceae bacterium
AGCGGCCGATGCGCCAGATCCCAACTACACCCCCGCTCAGAAGGCTCTAGAAACAAACCTCCGTGCCTGGCGCAAAGAAGAAGCCGCAAAGACCGGCAAGCCAGCCTTCATCGTCTTCGGTGATTCTGCGTTGGCTGCCCTGGTCTTAGCTCGCCCTCAGACCATCTCGCACCTTCTGAAAGTCTCAGGTTTCGGCCCTGACAAAGCTGAACGATACGGAGCACCCATCACCGCACTGTGTCGTCAGGAGCCGGCCCCGTCCGTGCCCCCTCCATCGCAGCCTCACCGCGATGAAGGGGGTCCGACGCCGACATCGCTCCCAGTCAACCAGACAAAAACGAGGAAACTATCAGAGCCTAAGCTGAACCCAGCGCCCACAGATCACGCTCCCCAAACCTTCACTCGCGAGCGCACCATCCAGATAGACCCAAACACCCTCACCGAAGGTCAGCATGCCCTCGAACTTCGCCTGCGAGCATGGCGTAAATCCGAGTCCGAACGTCTTGGCCTGCCTCAGTTCTTCGTCCTCGGCACTTCAACCCTCCGTACCATCGTCGTCGAGCACCCACGCACGCTGGCCCAACTCCAATCCATCCCCGGCATTGGCGTCGAAAAGATCGACAAGTACGGCCCTTCTATCCTCCAGGCGATGCAGCCTTAAATCTCCCCTCAACTTCACCTTCATTGCAGCCAGGAGTCCGTGTCGCGCACCGTGATTGTCATCTGCGCGGCAAAATACGACTCTTCTTGGTCCAGGCGAATGTGAAGCAGCCAACTCACCGTAACAACTCCTACCTCATCCACGCCTAGCGACCAACAACAATGAAGGAATTTGCAACGGGGGACCTCCTCGGGTAGGGACTTATGAAACCCCCTAAAGCCCCCGCCTCAGATGCTTACCGCTCGTCTTTGGCCTTCGCGGGGCGTATTCTCATTCCGTGATCTCCGAGTCTCACGCCCCCGTCTCCCTCCCCGCCGAGCACGCCCGCACCATCGACGAGCGCGCCAGTCACTGCTTCGGCTGCGGCCCCTCCAATCCCGAGGGCCTGCACCTCAAGTTCACCATCCAGGCGGACGACCCCGCAGCCATCACAGCCACCGCAACCGTCCACCTGACTCGCAATCACGAGGGCCCGCCGGGCTACATTCACGGCGGCATCATCGCCACCCTGATGGATGAAGCGATGTCAAAGCTGAACCGGCCGCTGGACCTGCTTGCAATGACCCGCCACATGGAGGTCGACTACCTCCGTCCTTGCCCGCTCCACAGCCCTCTCACGCTGACCTCGCATCACATCCGCCGCGAAGGTCGCAAGCTCTTCCACACAGCCATCCTGACGCATCCCGACGGCACCGTTCTAGCCCGGGCCAAGGGTTTTTTCCTGGTTATTGACCCAGCCCTGCTGGCTCCCAAAACGGATCAGGACTAGACCCGCATCGCCCATACATTGCTGCATTTTTTGCAGTGCAGTGAAGTGCGCCACTTACGGCGTAGAGCTAAACTGCTAGACTCAAGATTCTGGCCGGTCCCGCCCAATGATGTGCGCTGCCCCCGGCCCCGCAAGGGAGAAATACGCATGGCAAACTACGAAAACAACGGAAATTCCAACATCGCCAATGACTTCCGCCTGAAGATCGGCCTCGCCGAAATGCTCAAGGGCGGCGTCATTATGGACGTCATGGATGTCGATCAGGCAATCATCGCCGAACAGGCCGGCGCAGTCGCCGTGATGGCGCTTGAACGCGTCCCTGCGATGATACGCGCTGAAGGCGGCGTGGCGCGCATGTCACACCCGAAGATGATCAAAGAGATTCAGGCCGCCGTCTCCATTCCGGTCATGGCCAAAGCTCGCATTGGCCACTTCGTCGAAGCCCAGGTGCTCGAATTCCTGGCTGTGGACTTCATCGACGAGTCCGAAGTACTGACGCCCGCGGACGAACTGCACCACATTGACAAACACAAATTCAGAACCCCGTTTGTCTGTGGAGCTAAGGACCTGGGCGAGGCGCTCCGCCGCATCGCTGAGGGCGCAGCTTTGATCCGCACCAAGGGCGAGCCCGGGACAGGCGACGTCATTCACGCCGTCAGACACATGCGCAAGATCCTCTCCGAAATCCGCGCACTCACGGTGCTCGACGAACAGGAACTCTACGCTGCTGCAAAAAACCTGCGCGCGCCTCTCGACCTTGTTAGACAAGTTGCAAAAGCCGGTAAGCTCCCCGTGCCAAACTTCTCAGCTGGAGGCATCGCCACTCCCGCTGATGCGGCTTTGATGATGCAGCTTGGCGCCGAGACTGTCTTCGTGGGTTCCGGTATTTACATGAAGGAAGGCAACATCCGTCTCCAGGTCGGACGCGATCACACCGGCAACTTCATCAACCCGGATGAGCGTGCGGAAGCCGAGTCTCGCGCCAAGGCAATCGTCCGCGCGGCCACCCACTTCAACAACCCCGAGATTCTCGCACAGGCGTCTGAACAATGCGTCGGTGCGATGAAAGGTCTTGCAGTCGGCATGATCGCTGAAGCGGATTTGATGCAGAACCGCGGCTGGTAAAACTGCTCTACAAGCGCGATCTGTCAGGTCCCTACTGGCAGATCGCGTTTTCGTCCGCGATACTCAAGCTCACTCGGTAAACTACATTCATGCGTTCATCCCCCCGCATTGGCGTGCTGGCTCTCCAGGGCGCGTTCGACGCCCACGCCCAGACCCTTCGCGCGCTAGGCGCCACGCCCATCCTTATCCGTTTGCCGGAAGAGCTTCTAGACCTCGATGGTCTGATCATTCCCGGTGGCGAGTCCTCCACATTCCTCCGGCATCTGCAACAGGACGGATTCTTCGACGTCCTCCACACCTTCGTACGTAAAACCCCCACCTTTGGCACGTGCGCCGGAGCCATCCTTCTCGCGACGAACGTCCACAACCCCCCGCAACCCTCACTCGGCGCAATGGACATTACGGTCGAGCGCAACGCCTACGGACGTCAACTCGACTCTGCCATCCTGACCGAACCCACAAGCCTGCCCGGCGGTCCGCTTGAAATGGTCTTTATCCGTGCCCCGCGTATCTCAACCGCCGGCCCATCGGTAGAAGTCCTTGCGAGCCGCGACGAGTTCCCCGTCCTCGTACGCCAGGGTCATCTGCTTGCCGCCACATTCCATCCTGAGCTCAGCACCGATACTCGAGTGCACCAGTTCTTCCTCGACATGATCAAAGCGTCTTCCTCGTCCTCCTGAATCCCACCGTACAATCTAAAGAGAGAGTTCGGTGCACCATGAAGCTCGACCTGATCACTGTCATCTTCGCCGGAATCATCTTCTCCCCGTCGCTCCATGGCCAGGCTCCACCGACACCCCCCCTCGCCCCCCGAGTAGCTGAAGTTCTCCACCGCTCCTCGAACGGCCACTCCCCCGACACGGAAGAGTTGAATTCCGTCTCCACCTCGACCCCCGACGCCGCCGACCTTCAAGCCGCCGTTCCGCTCCTGCTCAAGGCACTCACAAATTCCGACACCCCCGTCCGGACCTACGCCCTTACCGCGCT
Source organism: Rhodanobacteraceae bacterium (assembly GCA_043749265.1). Classification (GTDB taxonomy): domain Bacteria; phylum Acidobacteriota; class Terriglobia; order Terriglobales; family Acidobacteriaceae; genus Edaphobacter. Next base: position 3,543 of record JAYVDT010000276.1, read on the forward strand.
TTCGGGTATACAAGTCGCGGTCGACACCGCCTCAGCAGCCCCCCCCAGCAGCGGTGCAATGGGAGCGACAGCGTATACGGCAGAGACAACAGCTCTCCTGGCCCCCGCAATCCTCACGATCGCCTCCCACCTGACGGAAGAGTCCATTCCCAATCGCATCCTCACTGCGACCATCCTCGGAGGCTTCACCCCCAACCCGCCCGCCGCCATATACCCACCGCTCTACGCCTTCCTCACACGTGACGACGCCATCGGCCAGATCGGCTTTGCCGTCGTCTCAGACCTCATGCAATTCGGACCCATCTCCGAAGATACCAACGCTGCCGTCGCTCGCTTCGTGCGTCGTTCCGATCAGACACCTGACTCCCGCGCGAACCTCGTCGACCTCATCGCCACAAGGTCAAATCAAAGTCAATCCCTCAACAAGACACTCCTCACCTACCTCAACTCCGATGAACCCGGCCTGCGCGCCCGCGTCATCCTCTCGCTCCCACAGCTTGACCTTGCGCCGGAGGTCTTCGCCGAAACTCGCACCCGCATCAGCCAACTAGCCGACAACACAGGCGAAAATCTGCAAGTCGTAAACGCCGCCAAGGCGATTACCACCTGCTGGACCGCCGTCAAGATGACCAATGCCTGCCCTCAGTACTAAATTTCTAGCCCTCGTGTGGCCTCTTCCCGTCGACGCCTCCGCCCACGGCCCTGCGCTTGATCAACACCTCATCCTCAACTTCTGGATTGCTCTTGCGCTCCTTGCCCTGACCCATCTCATCCTCTTCGTCGGTCTCCTTCTGCGCCGTCGTCAGGAAGCCCTGCGCTCCGTGACACTCTTTGAGTACCTTCCCGTAGCCGCACTCGCCATCCTCTTCGCTTTCCTTACCATCCGGTCGGAGCGTATGTGGGCCGCAACCCGTTACGTCGGCCCCGACCCTTCAGCCCTGCAGGTGGAAGCAGTGGGCATGCAGTTCGTCTGGTACTTCCGCTACCCCGGCACTGACGCCGCATTCGGCACCACGCGCCCGGAACTCATCGCCCCCGGCGAAGGCAATCCCCTGGGCCTTGATCCCGCAGACCCCAAAGGCACAGACGATCTGGTCACCTCCGAACTCGTCCTGCCGCAAGGCCGCCAGGTCGACGTACATCTCCACGCGCAGGACGTAATCCACGGCTTCTCCATCCCCGCGATGCGGATTAAACAGAACGCAGTTCCCGGCCAAAGTATCCATATCCATTTCACCCCAACTGTCTCCGGCACCTACGCAATCCTCTGCACCCAGCTCTGCGGCCTCGGCCACTATCGCATGACTGCCAACCTGCGGGTCGTCAGCCCGGCGGAATATGAACTTTGGCTTGCAAGCAAAGGTAGAAAGGCAAGCCGATGAAAATCTTTGTAACCGACCACAAGACGCTCGGCATCCGCTATCTTCTGCTTTCGCTGATTGCCGTGGCGTTGGGGACTTTGATGTCGCTCGCCATGCGAATTCATCTCATCTGGCCGAACCGCATCATGCCCATCTTCGGCCCAATCAAGCCGGAAGACTACCTGGCGCTGGTCACCCTTCACGGCACCCTGATGCTTTTCTTCGTCCTGACGCTCGCCTCGCAATCCGGCTTCGGCAACCTCATTCTGCCATCGCAGATCGGCAGCCGTCGTATGGCCTTTCCGCTTCTGACTGCGATCGGATTCTGGCTGACCGCCGTCGCGCTACTTACATTGCTTGCTTCCAGCTTTGTTCAGGGCGGCGCCGCCATCTCCGGGTGGACCGCCTATCCCCCACTCTCGGCCGTCGCCTCCGCCGGTCCAGGACAAGGCCTCGGCATGGATCTGTGGCTGGCCTCCATCGGCCTCTTTGGCCTGG
>JAYVDT010000277.1:0-1533 GCA_043749265.1 Rhodanobacteraceae bacterium
CTTGACGGAGGAGTGGACGCCTGGCGCGCCTCGGGAAAGTCCTTAGTCGTCACTCAAAAGAGGCCCTGGTCCATGGAGCGTCAGGTCCGCACCACTGCCGGAGCCCTCATCCTCGTCACCCTTGCGCTCGCTTATACCGTGTCCCATTACTTCCTCCTGGGTACAACGCTTGTCGGCGCTGGCCTGGTGTTCGCAGGCGTCACCGATACCTGTATGATGGCGTTCGTGCTCGCAAAATTTCCATGGAATAAACCAATCAGGACTGCCGAATGAGTCCCGCCGGAATGGCTGGCGCGGTTGCTCTTGGCCTCCTCATCGGCGCCATCTCCGGCGTCGTCGGCATTGGCGGCGGTGCTTTCCTCATCCCCGGCCTTGTCTTCTTCTATGGCATGTCCCAGATCCGCGCGCAGGGCACCTCACTCGCGACGCTGCTCCTGCCCATCGGTATCTTCGCCTGCTGGAGTTACTACAAAGCCGGCCACGTCGACATCAAAATGGCCCTTCTCGTCTCAGCAGGCTTTGCAATAGGAGGCTGGTTCGGCGGCGTCTACGCACAACACCTCTCCGATACCGTCCTGAGAAAAGGCTTCGCAGTCTTGCTGATTCTCATTGCCGCCAAGGTATTCTTCGGCCGCTAGGCTGTTGCCCGTTCGAAGCTGTGTTCCAAACTTAACTCAGAACGGACCCTGGAAGCGCTCGGTAACCTTCAGGGGCTGCGTTTCGATTGGATCGCAACTCCCCACCTGCCCGCCTTGTCCTCCATCACGCTGGTAGTTTAGCCTTGGTCCCAATTGCAGGAAACCAAGGACTCTCCACGCATGATCTCCGCCTCACCATTTCCGATCCTGCAAAGCGGTGCCACTCCCGGCCACGCCCACCCGCACGAATCCTTCTCCGAAGCCCACGCACTCGAAGCCCGGCTCCGCGAAACCGTCAGCGGCGAAGTCCGCTTCGACGATGCCTCCCGTGCCCTCTACGCCACCGACGCCTCTAACTATCGCCAGGTTCCCATCGGCCTCGTCATCCCCCGCGACACCGCTGACGTAATCGCCACCATCGCTGCCTGCCGCGAGTTCGGCGCTCCTGTCCTCTCCCGCGGAGGCGGCACCAGCCTCGCCGGCCAGTGTTGCAACGTCGCCGTAGTTCTTGACTTTTCGAAGTACATGCACGGCATTCTCGCCCTCGACGCCACTACCCGCATGGCCACCGTCCAACCCGGAATTGTGCTTGACGCACTCCGCAACGCCGCCGAGCAGCACGAACTCACCTTTGCCCCCGACCCCGCCACCCATAGTCGTTGCACCCTGGGCGGCATGATCGGCAACAACTCCTGTGGCGTCCACGCCCTTATGGGCGGCAAAACAGTCGACAACATCGAGGCTCTCGAGATCCTCCTTTATGACGGCACCCGCATGCGCGTCGGCCCCACGCCCGAGCCGGAACTAAACGCGATCATCGCCGCCGGCGGTCGCCAGGGTGAGATCTACGCCGGCCTCAAGCGGCTCCGCGATACCTACGCCACGCTCGTCCGTG
>JAYVDT010000278.1:0-1532 GCA_043749265.1 Rhodanobacteraceae bacterium
CGCGGTGACGTTTGCGGTTGGGTCAGCGGTGAGTTTGCTGTCGCCACAGAAGAGACTGCGCCAGGTGACGGCGATGCTTGTGGTTCTGTGTATTGTTCCGAGCGCGTTTTGTCTGAAAACCGCTGCACACGTGGACGCGACGCCGGACTTTACTCCAATTTCAAATGTGCTCAACCAGGCAATTGAGCAGAAGAAGATACCCGGGGCCGTCGTGGTCGTGGGGCATAAGGATAGGGTTGTCTTTGAACAGGCTTATGGGCTTCGGAAGCTGGCGGGCGAGCCGGGTCTGGATGCCAAGCCTTCGCCTGCAGAAGTTATGACTGAAGACACGATCTTCGACATGGCTTCACTATCCAAGGTGCTGGTGACGACGATTGCTGTTCTTCAGCTTTATGACGACGGCAAAGTGTCGCTCGACGCGCCGGTAGCAAATTATCTTCCTGAGTTCGGTGTAAATGGCAAAGAGAAGATCACGGTCCGCGAGTTGCTGACGCACTACTCTGGACTACCGGAGGATGTGAATCTGAAAGACGCCTGGGGCCTGGCGGCGCCAGATAGGGCCGAGGGTATACATCGGGCAATGAATGCCATTCCGACCGGGCCGGCTGGCGTGATGTTCAAGTACTCCGATATTAACTTCATTACGCTGGGTGCGCTGGTGGAACGCCTGTCCGATCAGTCCCTGGACGTTTATGCCAGGCAACACATCTTCCTGGCGATGGGCATGAATCAAAGTGGGTATCACGCGTTCCATAAGACTTGTGGCCCGGCGATCAAGACAGGCGCGGCCGTTTCTGCGGGTCCGAAGCCGGTGGGACGGATCGGTATCGTGTGTCTGCCGGGGACGTGGAGCCCCTACATTCTGGATCCGATGACGGCACCGACTGCCCACGACAATGAACTCACTGCGGAGGCAAACCCTGACTTTGATCGACTGCTGCGGGGCAGCGTGCACGATCCGACGACCCGCCGAATGGGTGGGGTTGCAGGGCATGCGGGGGTCTTTTCAACCGCTGCGGACATCTCCAAGTTCTGCCAGGCGCTGCTGGACAAGCTGCTGCGAGATACGGGGCCGTTTCCGCTGAAGCAATCGACCCTGCAGCTTGCCATCAGCCCGCAGGCTCCTGCCACCGCCGCCTTGACAGCGACGATCTTTACGCCGGGTGGTGACCCAATCAAAGGAGTGGCGGAGCGCGGTCTTGGGTGGGACATCAATTCTGCGTTTTCGCGGCCACGCGGCGGGCTTTTTCCGATCACGACGACCGGGCACCCCGGCAGCTTTGGGCACACGGGTTTTACGGGAACCAGCATCTGGATTGATCCCACCAGCGACACCTACGTCATACTGCTTTCGAATGCGATTCACCCGCGTGGCGCACCGGCCATCTCACCGTTGCGAGGTGAGATTTCGACTGCGGTGGCAAAGGCTTTCGGCATTGACGGAACCAGGATTATCAACGAGGCGCCGATGGCTGGGGGGGATGCCGCTGTGCCTGCAACGCTCACCGGCATCGACGTGCTGGAGCTAAGCC
>JAYVDT010000279.1:0-1532 GCA_043749265.1 Rhodanobacteraceae bacterium
AAGTGCCTGTTCGCCGCGATGCTCCTGCTGATACACCGAAGCTTCAGCGAGCAAGTACTGGTACTCCAATTCGCTATCGCCGGTGTGCTTCACCGCTGCCAGTTCAGCCGCTGCTCGCCTGGTTTCGCCGAGCGCAACGTAGCTATTCGCGAGGGCGATGCGCACATTGGCATCCGCTGCGCCTGCGGCTCGTGCACGCTGAATATAGGACTGTGACAGAACATACTCATGTAGTTGCTGCAGGAGCCCCGCTGATTCAAGGTATTGCTCGCCCGACGGCTGCGGCGTGTCGCCGGCGTCGGCTTCCATCTGGGCCAAGGCGAGCTGCCGTTCTACATCCTCGGTGCGGTCCTGTCTGACCATAAGGCGCGCAATGGCGAGCCGTACTCCTACGCGATTGCCGTTTGGAGCGACGAGGGCCTTGTTGAATCGCTGCATTGCTGCAGTCGGATCGCCCAGCGTGGCAAGCGCCTCACCGGTGGACATGTAGATGTCACTCAGCGTGTTGTCCGCCGATGCTTTGATTCCGTTCAAACCGGGGGATTGACCCGCATATTTCTCCGCCAGCTCAATGTCATGCATCGCCTTTTCGCGCTCTTGCAGGTTCGCATTGGCGCGGGCCATTAGGGCGTAGATGGAAGCATTTTCGGGAAGATAGTTTTGAGCTGTCTCCAATTCCGTGACTGCTTCGCGATAGCGGTATTCCGCAAAGAAGATATTTCCGACTGCCAGGTAAAGCGAACCATTCTTGGGGTCGAACTTCAATGCCGCTAGATACTCCGAGGCAGACTTGCTCAGGAGCCCTTGGCGGCCATATGCAGTTGCGCGAACCAGGTGAATTGGTTCAGAGTCGCCCAGGATCTCTTCAGCAAGTTCCGTCTGGCGAATGGAAGCAGGGTAATGACCCAAATTCAGTTCGGCAAAGGCAAGGCCCATGTGGGCTTCGCCATTCCTGGGTTCCCGCTTGATGGACTCTTCAAAGTCGGCTGCCGCACGCGCCGGCTGGAGCAGGTCGTTGAAGACGAACCCGCGGCTTGTATATGCGGTGACCACGTTCGGGTCTCGATTCAATGCTTCCGTGAATTGTGCGATGGCACTTTCAAGCCTGCCATCATGTTTGGAGACATAACCAGCGAGAAGAGGAACGTCGGGATCTTTGGGGAAGGTGTTCGTATACTTCGCCGTCAGATCCTGCAACTCTGCATATTGCTCAAGATGAAGCAAGTCGTAGGCAAGATAAACGACCACGTCGCGATCGCGGGGCAGCACCGCAAGGGCTTTGCGGCCAAGTTCTGCGGATTGTTGGAAATCCCCCATGAAGCTGAAATATCTTTCCTTTTCCCGCAAAACACGCGGGACATTTTCCATCTTTGCCGTAACTTTCTTCAGCCAGTTGCCAGCCAATGGCAGGTCATGCGACTCGATCGAGGCGTCCATGCCCCCGGAGACGATCAGGGCGTTCTGCGGGGCTAGAGCATAGCCCCTCGAATAGGCCGCCTGCGCCTTAGGGAAATCGCGGCGAGCGGTATACA
>JAYVDT010000280.1:0-5377 GCA_043749265.1 Rhodanobacteraceae bacterium
GAAAGAGCTTGAGCAGGAGAACGCGAAGCTGAAGCGGTTGGTCTCCGAGTTGAGTCTGGAGAAGCTGGTGTTGAAGGACATCGCCTCGGGAAACTTCTAGGTCCTAAACGACGGCGCTGTGCGGTGATCCATGCGCATGATGGGCATGGGATGAGCGAGCGGCTGGCGTGCCGTGTGGTGAAGCAGCCACGCGGCACGCGAGCGCTACCGGCCGACGCAGCGAGACGACGAAGACACGCTTACTCAGGCCATTGTCACGTTGGCCAGTCAGTATGGCCGTTATGGATACCGCCGGATCACGGCGCTGCTCAAGCGGACAGGCTGGCAGGTCGGCAAAGACCGGGTGGAGCGGATCTGGCGTCGTGAGGGACTGAAGGTTCCACAGAGGCAGAAGCCAAGCGGGCGGTTGTGGCTCAACGACGGGTCGTGCGTGCGGCTGCGCCCTGAGCACACCAACCATGTCTTGAGCTACGACTTCGTGAGCGGGAAGACGCATGACGGGAGGACGGTGCGGATGTTGAACCACATACCAGGGAAAGCTTGCTGGTCCGTCCAGAACGTCGCTGGGGTATCGCTCACCGGCGCCAGAAGCCTGGGCGCTTGAAAACAATCTCACGGGGCGTGAAGAGCCGGGAATCGCTACGCGCTTCCCAGCTCTTCACGCCCCATCCGGCAGCTATCAAGGTACATCAAAAGCTGCGCTACATTAACAATCCAACTGGTACAAAAGATCGGGCAGGCCACGGGCGAGGCCCCGAACCCGAATCCCCGCTCTTCTGCACCCTCCGCCATGGCCGGCTGACCAATCGCACCCTCCCCAAGGCCAACGTGCACATGATGATTCAACGGCGGGCACGAGCTGCGGGACTCCGAACCAAAATCAGCGCTCACAGCCTTCAGCCAATCGACACCTAATTGCTTTTATTGAAGTTTATTGTCACTTCGCCGTCCCAACGGTATGCGGTCAGCCACTTCCCCTTGGCGGCACATGCGTCGACACAGGCCACGTGGGCCGATAGGCAAGGGTCGCCTTGAAGGCAATAGTGCCCAAACAGCGTCAGCCGGTTACGATTCACGGGAAAAGAGTAATTCCGATGGCAGTCGGCTTAGTGCCAAGCCGCCCATTTTGAGGTCTTGCCTCCTCAATAGTCCAATCTTTCTCTAAACTCATCCGCCCAGGCTACCGCATCTACATTGTAATCATAAGTGATTTGCAATCAGGAATTTACGTCTGATCGTGCTCATTAAGTATAGTTTTTTCTAGCCGCCCATTAGAAATGTTATTGTTCCGCCCGTTAGAAGTGTCATGGTCTAACGATGGGATAGATATCGATGAGCGAGCGGGATTGAGACGGATTGAAGTGTTGAGCGACGTGCGGGCTGGCCGTCGGACCGTGGCTGCGGTAGCAGCCGTGTTGGCCGTTAGCGAGCGTCAAGCGTACCGGCTGGTGGCAAGATGCCGCGATGGTGGCGGCGGAGCCTTGATCCACGAGAGCCGCGGTCGGCCGGCAAGCAACAAGTTGGGCCAGGGCGTTCGTAAGCTGGCGCTGGAATTCGTCCATAAGAACTATCGTGATTTCGGGCCAACCCTTGCGGCGGAGGTTCTTTTGGAGTGCCACGGCATCGAGATTTCACGCGAGACTTTGCGTAAGTGGATGGTTGAGGCCGGCGTGTGGCTGTCCCGCAAGCAGCGTAGGAACTTCCATCAACCAAGGCTCCGACGCGAGAGTTACGGCGAGCTGATCCAGATCGACGGTAGCGAACATCGCTGGTTCGAGGACCGTGGTGATCGTTGCTCTTTGTTGGTTTTCATCGACGATGCCACGAGCAGCTTGATGCATCTGCGCTTCGTTGTATGCGAGCCGAGTCCAACGACCTTCTGACTTCGTTTGCGCTAGGATCAGACTCTCTTCTAATTGCCGGGATTAGAACTTCTCCATATCTATACCAATCTCAATCATTCCTGCCTGACTTTCGCACGACCGCAAAGCTCTGGCGTGCTAGACTCGCGCGCATGCCTTTCATAGTCATCCTCATCATCCTCCTACTACTCTTCGGCGGCGGCGGCTACTACATGGGACCCGGGCTCGGCTATTACGGCGGAGGCGGCCTCAGCCTCGTTCTGCTACTGGTGATTCTCTACCTAGTGTTTGGGAGAGGTCGCGCGCGACTTTAGAAGGAAGAGGTAGCGGCCTGCGGGATCTCAGCCGCGTCGGGAAGAGAGGTAGGGTCACCGCTCTCTTCGTCTGCTCCTCTGCGGTCAAAAGCACGATGCATTTCAGCAGCGAGGGCCAGTGGATTATGCGGCATGGTGTTGCTGCCGCGCCTGTACAGCGTCCGGACGCCGGAAGCGCTCTATCGTCGCGAGTCATCATCCTTATGGTATGAGCAGAGGTGAGCAACTTTTAGAACGTGGCCGTATACAAGAGGGGTGTGCCAGAAAGGTCATGTGCGTTCAGGCGGATAACGCGAAGGGTTGCGGTGGCATCGTAAAGACGCAAGGAGACTTGCTCTAGAAAAGGTGGTTACAATGGCAAAGCAAGCGCACATGGATGCAGCAAAGATGCATACCGATGCAGCAGGTCAACACATCAACGCTGCGTCGAAGCACGACACTGGTCATCACGATGATGCACTTAAGCAGTCTGAACAGGCCCACGCGTCCTCCACAGCGGCCCATGGGAAATCGACCGACGCACACGGCAAATCGGTAGCGGCTGCGAAGAAGTAATTGGTGTAGAGGGTTGCGGCTAATGCGTCTGAAACTGGCATTCTTGACTCTGCCGGTTTCCGGCGCACTAACTTTTAATTTGACGCCTGGGAGTTGACTCCAATAACAAGAAGTGGCAAATTTTGTCGAAGCCGAAGCCAATAAAGGCCTGGTTATCGGTGCGGTAATCTTTGACATTGCCTCCAAAGCGTTGCCTTAACAAAACATAGTGCGGCCCATGTCAGCGGATTGCCCCCTCCTATTTGAGCCGTGGCCCGGCGACCCACCCCGCATCAGACGACGGCGCTTCTTTATCCTCAAAGATTAGGCTTTCCTCGACGTATAGCCAATACATACGCTTCACGTTTACCTCTTGGCCCTCGCGGGCGAGCGACGTATGCGGACGACGGTACTCATACCGTGGCTTCTGTTGCGCTAACTTCAACAACTCAGAGCACCGATCCGCGTTCCGATCAGACCTTCGGTTCATAGCGGTAACTTCCGCGCTCTATTGTCCGTTTTCTGATTTGCCCCATGGAGCAAATTGCTGATTGATGTAGAGTTTGGGGTGTTGAAGACAATCCCATCAGATCAAGGAGCGCCATGCACATCAAGGAGCGCCATGCACACTACGGTCGAATCAGCTCCGCTTCTGCCAAGCCTGTCACCGGTCTGCGGCAGGCCGATCGCGGTGCTTCCATGGCGCACACCTGTCGTCGGATGGCGACCTGAAAGGTCAAAGCGATGATTGAGAAAATAAATCGGACTAACGAGATGCTTGCAGTCTGGCTTACTCAGGCCTTCGGGACCATGTGGATTTGTTATGTCTTTATGATCTATGGGCTGCTTCCTGCGTTCGCAGCCTTTCATCCTCATCAAGAGTCCTTTCTGTATTGGTCCAACTGGGTCCAGCTCTGGTCGTTACCTTTGATCTTGGTAGGAACCAATATCTTAGGGAGGGAAGCTGAAAAGCGTTCTAAGCTTGACCACCAAAACTGGCTAAATCTTACGACGAGCAGCAACGAACCTATAGTCAGGTCATCGCGATGCTAAAAAAGCAGGAAGAGATGATGGCGGATATGCTGAAACAAGACAGCGTTTTGGAAGCACAGGATATAGTGTTAGCGGAACAAACGGAGATTCTTAAAGCAGAAATGCAGCATATAGAGACCAGTAAGCCTAAATCAGGAAATCCTTGAGTTGGTTGCGGCATTTTGTCGGGAGATGCCTATCGCGGAACTGGGCGTGAAGGCACTCGCGGACATGGAGCAAGCTTGAGGCTGTAGCAAGTCCGGCACAGTTCAAGCGTAAGGTACCTCTGCACATCCACATGAACGGCTTTGTTGCCTTACATAGCTCGAGGGCAACACAGCCTGTAGCCGCTTGGAACTTAAGCATCGATATTGGACAGCTTGTTCACGAAATAGATCTCGTCCACGACCAGCCAATGGGTTAGAGACGCTACGACTAATACTCAAACTGCTTCGCACGAGATAAGCGGAGGAGGGCTTCGGTGGGCGATCTAGCGATGCAATGTCTTCAACGCGTCGAACAAGACACGTGGATCGTACTGACCCTTGTACAAAGGCGTTGGCTTCTTCTTCAGCTTTAGTAGTAAATAAATCGCAATCTGCGCTGACCGGACAGAATATTCGACAGTAAATACAACATCGTCAGGCAATTCCGAAAACTGCCCGATGAACGCCAAGTTTGTGGATCCTTTTGGCACCACTTCCGGTCTATCCCCGCTCTTCCGAACTAAAAACTGGCTCGTGATGTATGGCATCATGCATGGAATCACATTTGCAGTTGCCATAATTCTCTCTTTTTCATTGTCGAACTGGAGATGACTCAGCACCTTTTCGAGAATTTCTCGGCCAGTGCATTCTGCCATCGTCTTCTTCACGTAGTTTCCTACTCTGTCGTGGTATAGCCGATAACCCCACCAAAGGCTCACCCCATCCTGTTGATCCGTGTAGAACGGTTGTTGAAAGACTGAAAGCGTAAACAGCCAACTCGAATCCTTAAAAGTAATCAACCCGCCTTTACCGGCTTCACTCCCGCTGAACCGTTGTATCAGTTCCAAGAACAGAGGATCCTTCATGGTCACCGTAAACGACTCCGACGACGATTCCTCGATATGCTCATTGAACGTCCCAGGATTTCCGAACTCTGGCCTACCCGCCGCGATCTTTTCCCATAGCCGCCAAGATCCGCTTTTCCGGCTCTGATCCATCTTTGGTGCTGAATCCATAGAGCCAAACGTCTTGTCCGCGGTCATCGATCCGTTCGTAACAAAAACTAGGTCGGTTTCTTCTGCCGCGATCGTCCTGACCCCATTTATGTCGGCGACTTGAATGCCGCTCACGGTGATTGATTCGCCCGCGGCTTTGAATTGGAGATCAATAACATCCGTCTTCATCCGAAAATCAACATCACGTTCCCGAAGCCATCGATTCAACGGTACTGCCATCGAGTCGTACTGGTTGTATCGCGTCCGAAAGACACCTTCCTGCGTATCGATTGTCGAAAAGTGATGGATAAAACGAAGCAGGTAGCGCCTAAATTCGATAGCACTGTGCCACCTCTCGAACGCAAACAGAGAAGACCACTCGAACCAGAAATTTGTGCTAAAAAGCTAACCGCGAAGCAGTCAGTGATTCGCTT
>JAYVDT010000281.1:0-1526 GCA_043749265.1 Rhodanobacteraceae bacterium
CCATTGGCCGTGCGGATCTCCAACTCCTTCAAACGATCCGGCGCAATCAGCTCCGTAATCGGAATCCCCGCCATCGTCGAGTAACGGCTCAGAGGCACCATCGTGTCGCCATGTCCGCCCAGCACAAACGCCGTAACGTTCTCGACTGAAACCTGCAACTCTTCGGCGATAAACGTGCGGAAGCGCGCCGAATCGAGTATGCCCGCCATCCCGATAACACGCTCACGCGGAAAGCCGCTCTTCTTGAATGCCGCCTGCGCCATCGCATCCAGCGGATTCGAAACGATAATCAGAATCGCATTTGGCGATTCGACCACAACCTTCGACACCACATCGTTCATGATCTTCGAATTCGTATTCAACAGATCGTCACGGCTCATCCCCGGCTTGCGCGGAATGCCGGCCGTAATCACCACAATGTCCGACCCGGCGGTATCCGCATAGTCGTTCGTGCCCACAATCGATACATCGTGCTTCTCGATCGGCATCGCCTGCAGCAGATCCAGCGCCTTTCCCTGCGGTATGCCCTCTGCCACGTCCAGCAAAACTACATCCGCCAATTCCTTGGCAGCAATCCAATGGGCGGCAGTGGCCCCAACGTTCCCGGCCCCGACAATCGTCACTTTCTTACGCATTAGTTCTCCTTTTCACAACCATCATATCGACTCTGCTAGTCGCTACAGACATTTAGTCAGGAAACCTCAAATGCGAACATGGCACCTGTAGGAAGCAAAAGCAAATAGCGAAGTCCTCGATATCGCCGAGCCGGACGGACCTCAAATGATCACGCGTCGGGGCTTCGAGGCTGGCGTCATCGAGCCAATCGATGGTGACTTTGAACGCTTTGACGTGCGGCTTATCAAGCCCTTCCTCTTTGGCAAGTAAACTCTCGCCGCGCTTACATATTCTCAATCATCTTGGCAGCAAACTCACTCGTCTTCACCTTCGTCGCGCCCTGCATCCCACGCTCAAAGTCGTACGTCACAAACTTCTGCGCAATTGTCTTTTCTATCGAGCTTTCGATGAGCCGTGCCGCCTCCGGCCATCCCAGGAAATCAAACATCATCACCCCACTCAGCATCACGCTGCCCGGGTTGATGACATCCTTATCGGCATACTTCGGCGCCGTCCCATGCGTCGCTTCAAACACTGCATAGCCATCGCCGATATTTCCACCCGGCGCGATCCCAAGCCCACCCACCTGCGCCGCCGCCGCATCGGAAATGTAGTCGCCATTCAGATTCGTAGTCGCCAGCACACTCTAGTCCTCTGGCCGCAGGATAATCTGCTGGAAGATCGAGTCCGCAATCCGGTCGTTCACCAGAATCTTCAACTTCCACTTTCCACCACCGTGCGACCCCTGAATCGCAGCCAGCACTGACTGCACCTCGGCGACCACGCTTTCGCCAAACTCCTTCGCCGCAAACTCAATGCCCGGCTCGATCAGCGCCGCATTCTCCTCTACCGTCAGCTTCGGATTCGCTTCAAGGTTCCCTAGGATCCAGCTCTCGCGCTCCGTCACGGTC
>JAYVDT010000282.1:0-5366 GCA_043749265.1 Rhodanobacteraceae bacterium
TGCAATTCAAGGTCCACTTGCGAATATCGCCCAATCAAATGTTGTAGCGATTCATTAGATGAAGATTTCAGCAATTCAATGAGGTGACACACATTTGCAGGCGAAAGTAGATCTGCGGAAACGATCCCGAATGTTCCATATCTTCGGGAAGGATGTCCGATCGGACTTCAAATACGGGCGAATTTTACAGAATTTTAAACAAATCTACAGAAATCCGTAACCAGCCGTCTCGCCTATTGAGTCTCTTGTTGTCTCTTCGGATGTCGTCCTGTTCAATCGTCAGAGGTTCAGCTTCTTGAAGATAGGCTCCGGAATGTGACGGATGACAAACATAATCGGCGCCCATTGAAACGGCACGTAAAGATTGTCCTCCTTCGCATGGATGGCTTTGATGATCGTTTGCGCGGTCTTGTCCACGTCGGCAAACTTCTCCGAGCCCTTCATCCCCACCGTCATCGCGGTCTTGATCGGGCCTGGCTTGATCGTCAGCACGGTCACGCCTTCGCGGTCCACGCGATTACGCAGACCCGCCAGAAACGCCGATAGACCGGCCTTCGACGCGCCATAGAGATAATTCGACTTTCGCCCGCGATCGCCTGCTACCGACGAGATCACCGCAAGCGTTCCGGCATGACGCTGCACGCAGAAATTCGCAAGCCAAGTCAGAAGCGAAACCGCCGAGATAAAGTTGGTGTGCAGGATCTGCGCCGCGGCTTCGAAGTCCTTTTCGGCTGCCGCCTGATCGCCCAGAATGCCATGGGCAAGGTATGCGATATCCATCCCGGTCAGCGAGTTGATCGCGTGCGCCAGCAGCGCTGGATGCTGATCCGTGTTGTCCAGATCCGCAACCGCCGTATCGACATAGATAGCACCGCGAGTCTTCAGGTCCGCGGCCACAGCGGCCAGTTTCTCGGCGTTCCGTGCGACGAGGAAGAGGCTCGCACCCTGCGCGGCCCAAATGCGGCAGGTCGCCTCCGCGATACCGGAGGTAGCGCCAAGCACCAGAATCTTGCGCGGCTCGCTATACGCAGGTGCAGGAGTGGTGCGGGCACCGGCAGGTTCACGGCGAAGTTGCATGCGGTCTTCCGTGGTGTTGGCGTGATCGTTCAAACTCATAGGGCGGGCTTATCTCCGGTGACGCGCTCCCAGAAGCTGGAAGTCAGGGCAGGGTCGCGGAAGCGGGCGAGTTGCTCCCACTGCGGGTAAAAGGTCTGGAACTGCGAGGCCGTCATGGCCGCATCCTTCGCGGGATAGAGCCGCCCGCCAAAGTCGCGAGTCATCTCTGCAAGGCGCTCGAATAGCGGGAACGTCCGTCCGGCCTTGATGGGAAAGTCGAGTGCGAGTGTGATCCCGGGCTGCGGAAAGCTCATCAGTCCCGGCGAAGGCACATCGCCAAACGCCTTCAGGACCGCAAGGAAGCTCGCGAGTCCGGACTTGGCCACTTCTCTCAAAATTGCCACCGTACCATCGCGCGCCGAGTCCCACGGGAGCGCGTACTGGAACTGCAGCAGACCCGCCTTACCGTACAGCCGATTCCATTGGAGGACAGCATCGAGCGGATAGAAAAAAGGCTCATAGTCCTGAATCGCCTGCACATGCGGCTTGCGCTGCTTGTGGTAGAACACGGTGTTGAACATCGACACCGTCGCATGGTTTAGGGCGAAGCCCGGGGCGTCGAACGGAAAAGTCAGCTTCGGCGGCGGTGAGGGCAGCAGTTCGCCAGGAATACGGGAGTGATCGCCGAGCATGAAGATGCCGCGCGCAAAGTTCCTGCCGGTGCTGGCGCAATCGATCCAACTGACCGTGTACTCCACGTGGCGATACTGCTCCGTTAGCGACAGGAACTCGTCTACCCCGTGGAACTGGATTCCCTCGTAATCAATGGAGCGCGAAACGATGGGGCGCATGCGGAGCGCGACCCATGTGATCAGACCGGTCAGACCCAGACCGCCTATCGTGGCCGCAAACCAGTCCGAATTTTCGGTCGGGGAGCAGAGCCGCTTGGACCCATCCGAACGGACCAGTTCAAATCGCGTGACATGGTTGCCGAACGTCCCCGCGACATGATGGTTCTTCCCGTGGATGTCATTGGCGATGGCGCCCCCAAGCGTCACATACTTGGTTCCGGGAGAGACCGGAAGGAAAAATCCGCGGGGCACGGCAAAGTCGAGAATCTGCGCCAGGGTTATGCCGGCTTCGGCGACCAGAACGCCCGTCTCGGGGTCAAAGCTGATCAGCCGGTCCATACCGGTTGTGAGCAGGAGGTTGCCGTCTTTGAGCAGGCAGGAGTCGCCATAGCTGCGGCCCATGCCTACGGGCAGTGAGCCGTTGTGGAGGCCGGCGATGTTGGCGGGAAAGTCGTTCTGCCAGTGCATCGGCACCAGGTGGGCGGGAAGCCGGGGGTATCGGCCCCAGGATTCAAATGAGCTTGCGACAGTTTCAGCGGCTGGGTCGGGCTCGTTGCGGGTCGGAGACGGCGGCATAAGTTCAGAATACCTGTTTCAAAAAGGAAAGAGGTACGGCGGTTGAGCCGTACCTCTCTGCTGTGATGCAAGGATGGGACTAAGCAGTAGCTACCTTGTGACGTTCGGCGTGGCCGGCGGTCGCGGAGGTCCGAGCAGCCTTGGCTACGACTACGAGTGCGGCAAAGCCGGCGGTGTCGTTGGCGGCAATATCCGCGAGGATCTTGCGATCCAGCGTGTTACCGGCCAGCTTCAAGCCATTGATAAAGGTGGAGTAGCTCATGCCGTTCCGGAGGGCGGCGGCGCCGATACGGACGATCCAGAGCGAGCGATACTGACGCTTCTTCTGTTTACGGCCGGTGTAGGCAAACTTCAGGCCGCGCTCCACGGCTTCCTGGGCTGCCTGGTAAAGTTTGGATTTGGTGAGGAAGTAGCCGCTTGCGCGCTTGAGAATCTTGCGGCGACGGTCCGCGCGCTTTGTACTGCGTTTTACACGAGGCATCTTGCTGTCCTTTTGCGTAGTACGTTGTGGGCGGCTGGTGGAAAGGATTCCACTTCACACGCTTGAGCATGCTTCAATCTCGATGGAGTTCGCTGATGCTGGTCCAGAGGGCCGGTACGCTTGCTGGCCCTGCTTGATTGGAGCGGTGTTAGCTTCCCCGCTCTATTTAGGCGTAGGGAAGCATGCGGGACACGTTGTAGTGATCCGCATCCGAGATCAGACCGGACTTGCCGAGCCTGCTCTTGGTCTTGTTGTTCTTCGAGGTGAGGATGTGGCGCATCTTGGAGTGGCCGCGCTTGAATTTGCCGGTGCCAGTCTTCGTGAAACGCTTTGCCGCACCCGAATGGGTCTTCAACTTAGGCATGGAGATTCCTTAGGGTTGCTGTGCCGTGCTTCTCGCACAGCCTCCTAAGTGTATACGAATGCGGTAGCCTCTCCGGGCAGAAAAGCAGTTCGAAACGAAGAAGAAGACGCGATAAGAGCGGGATGAGTGCGGCACTCCCTCCCCCTTCTTCTTGCAAACTACTCAATACGTGATACTTCGCGGTGATGATGCCAACTATTTTCTAACAACAAGTCGATTGCTTTGTAGCCTTTGCGATGATGTTGTCGATGGTCCGGACCTGACAGGTTCCCCAACACGTCGCGTGGGCGAGGTATGCTATAGCAGGCCCCGGGCTGGTGATTTGTCTGGTTGGAGAGTCCGGTGAGCGGGGTCGGACAGGGAGTGCTATGCGCGCCATCGACACAGAGCTGATTGAGCTGGAAGAACGGTTTGGGGCCCATAACTATCATCCGCTGGATGTGATTGTTGAGCGCGCTTCCGGGGCTTGGGTTTATGACCTCCAAGGGCGCAAATATCTGGATTTTCTGGCGGCTTACTCGGCTGTGAACCAGGGGCATTGTCATCCAGCGATCCTGCAGGCGATGACGGAACAGGCCGCCAAGGTGACGCTAACCTCGCGCGCGTTCCGCAACACACAGCTTCCTCTGCTGTATCACGACCTGCACGAGTTGACAGGCTTCGAGATGGCGTTGCCGATGAACTCCGGTGTTGAGGCCGTTGAGACCGCACTGAAAGCCGCGCGCAAGTGGGGCGAGCGGGTAAAGGGCGTGCCTGCAGGCCAGGGCGAGATTATCGTCTGCGCGAATAATTTTCATGGCCGGACGATCACCGTGGTGGGTTTTTCCTCCGAGTCACAGTATCGGCAGGGCTTTGGGCCGTTTGCTCAGGGATTCAAGCAAGTTGAGTTTGGCAATGTAGAAGCTCTGCGGGCAGCGATCACGCCGGATACCGTTGCATTTCTGGTGGAGCCAGTCCAGGGCGAGGCGGGGATTGTAGTGCCTCCCGATGGCTATCTGGCGGACGTGGCCGCGTTGTGCAACGAGCACCGCGTGCTGCTCATATGCGATGAGATTCAGTCCGGGCTGGGTAGGACGGGCAAGCTGTTTGCGTTTGAGCATGACGGAATCCGCCCCGACGTTTGCATACTGGGCAAGGCGCTTTCGGGTGGCTTCTACCCCGTGTCGGCGGTGTTGGCTTCGCGAGAGATCCTGGGAGTCTTCCAGCCGGGCGATCATGGCAGCACGTTCGGCGGGAATCCGCTGGCGTGTGCGGTCGCTCGCGCGGCGTTGAAGGTGATTGTGGATGAAGAGTTGCCGGCGCGGTCTGCGGAGTTGGGCGCGTATGCGCTAAACCGGCTGCAGGCGCTGAAGCTCGATTGCATCGCAGAGATTCGCGGCAAGGGGCTTTGGATTGGCATTGAGTTGAAAGTGCCGGCGAGGCCGATCTGTGAAGCGTTGAAGGAGCGCGGCGTGCTGTGCAAGGAGACGCACTCGACGGTGATCCGTCTGGCCCCGCCGTTGATGATCAGCCCGGACGACCTGGCGTGGGGCCTTGACCAGATTGAAGCCGTGCTGACGTCGGTGGGGATGCCTATCGCCGGCTACGTGCATGCCTCTGCATGAGGGTAGGTTCGGCTTTACGGAGTTCATGAACGAAAAGCGGCGGCGGTCAGTTTTATTGACCGCCGCCGTAGCCGTGCCTATCGCGGTGGCGACCGGACTCGCCATGGGCGGGATTTATACCCAATCCGATACGACGCACTACCTGAACCTGGCGGCGGGCAGGCCGGCGATGCTGCCTTTCGCTTCGCGGCAGCTGGGGCCGCTGGTGGTGCGGGGACTCTCGCACCTGCCGGGAGTGACGATTGTGCGTGGGTTCCTGATCGTGGGGCTGACGGCGTTGGTGTTTTTCTTCTGCACGGTAATGTTTTTGTTGGTGCGGTCCGGGGCGCAGCGGTGGATGATTGCGGCGATTGCGGGCATGTTTTTCTGGGCGGAACAGTTCAACGCCCTGGTGCTGCCGGATATCTTTTACAGCGCGCTGCTGTGCGGGTTTC
>JAYVDT010000283.1:0-15978 GCA_043749265.1 Rhodanobacteraceae bacterium
CACCACGGCCGACGGATATGCTGAACGCAAGGCCGCGCTACTGATGCTCGAACAGCAGCGAAAAGGACGCAAGCGGCGCATCACCGTGGGTGCCGACAAGGCCTATGACAGCAAGGACTTCGTCGAGGAGGCGCGCAAGTTGAACGTCACCCTGCATGTCACGAAGAACGATCACAAGCGCCGCTCGAAGCTCGACCGCAGAACGACCCGGCATGCGGGCTACGCCATCAGCCTGAGCCGTCGCTGGCTGGTCGAGAAGGGCTTCGGCTGGTTGAAGCAGACCGGCCCGCTACGCCAGGTAAAGCTGCGAGGTCTGGCCAAGGTCGACTGGCTGTTCGTCTTCAGTTGCGCCGCCCACAACCGGCGCCAGCTACCCAGACTGATCGCGCAAAGCGCGGCGTAAGACCCCGGCAGAGCTGCGCCCGCAGACTGCGAAACGCCTTTGCGGATGACCCGCAAAGGCCGGCCCACACAGGCCAAAACGCTCCTTCAAACAGAATCCGACCACGAGAACCAACAGCGGCCCAACAAAGACCCCGCGATCAGAGCTATTTCAACAAGTTCCTAGGTGGAGGTTCAGCGACTTCAGCATCATGCTGCACAGATAATGCTTTTCCAACAAATGACGGAAGTGGCCGACCGTTGTCTCGTCGGGTGCGGGTGCCGCGCCAAAGTCCACGCCGACGAACCGCCGTAACACCGGAGACTCATACAACGCCTTCTCCACGCCCGGGTCAGACAAGCTGAACTATTGCTGTACGAAGTGAGTTCGCAGCATGATGTCGAGCGCCACAGGACGACGCCGATCGCCCGCTATTACATAGTGAGGATGCACCAGCGCAAGTAGACCAGACGATGGAACGATAAGTTCTATCTCATCCAGAAACAGCTCCCGCCGGCTCTTCCAACCGTACTTCGGAAACTTTGCCTGACCCGCAAACGTCGGCTGCCTCATCGCTTTTCACCTTCCACGATCGGATTAAACAATCAGGTGGTAGACGCAGAACTTGTGCAGAGATTACTTCAGAGAAACCGGAAGCATAGGTTGGTCCCGAACTGATCACGGAGAAGGCAGCATGGATCAACGTCAAGGATGAGTCTGCAGTATAGCTGAAAGCCGCCACCGCCCATTACCAATACGCCGCAGTCCATCCGTACTGCGAGGGCAACCGGCGCACGGCACGACCGCTACTCATATCGATCCTGTGTCTCGGCGGCAATGGCTTCCAGAGGGGCTGGACGCTGTTCGGACAAGATACGCCACAGAAGCGCGATGGCGATGGGATGCAGCAAAGTCATTAGATAAAAGACTTGCGTATAGCCACCATGCACCACTAGGTATCCAACGCCTTCACTCGATAACATACCGCCGAAGCCGCTGCCCATCGCGACCAGGCCTGCGGCCTTTCCAATCTGCCATTGCGGATATAGTTCCACCAGTGTTGCCGTAAGCGTCACCAGCCATGCCATATGGGCGAGCGCGATGACTGCTGCGATCAGGATCGCGGCAGTCGCACTTTTCACTATAGCTGCGAGTGGACTAAGCGGGACTATCACCGCCGCCGCCAGCATCGTCCAGCGGTACGCGTCGCCGACGCGAAAGCCCCGGCGAATCAGTGTGCGAGAGAGTAGGCCACCCAGCACGGTACCGAGGCCTGCACCCAGGTACACAAGCCAACCGATCTTAGCGATGGCTCCCATGGGCATGCCTCGCGCGCTGTGCAGATACTTCGGAAACCAGAAGAGAAAGAAGTACCAGACCGGATCGGTAAGTCCGCGTGCTAGCATGAGCCTCCACGTGGCGGAGCGACGCAGCACCTCGCGTGTGCCCGTTGCCTGTGCCGCGGTGCTCGGATCAACACGCACCTGGCGATAGAAAGCAAACCAGAGCGGTAGCCATAACAGGCCCATCATGCCATCCAGGAGAAAGATGGATCTCCAGGGCAGGTGTGTGGTCACCGCCACAATGACTGGCAGCGCAATTACGGCACCCACGGTGGCACCCATCGTGTACAGGCCGATCGCAAGACCGCGATTGCGCTTCCCGCATACTTCCCCCACGGCTTTTGGCGCGGCGACAAACAGCCCCGGCTCTCCCAGGCCAAGGCAAAAGCGCACGATGGCAAGTGACCACACATTTGTGGCGAACGCAGTTGCTGCTTCCGCAAGCGACCACCAACCTACGAAAAGCGCCATGGCCCTGCGTGTGCCCAGCCAATCGGAAAGGAAGCCGGAGATGCCGTAAGCAATGGCGGAGGCGAATAGAAACGTGCTGACAATGTGCGCGTAGCCGATATCGCTTAAGTGCAGTTCCGCCTGCAGCCGCGGCGCGACGACGCTCAAGCTCTGTCGGTCAAAATAGTTGATCACGGCGACGGCAAAGAGTAGGGCGATCAGCCGCCACTCCTGCCGGCTTAGACCCTGCCGTTCCTGCACGCCCACGTCTGGGGTCTTCATATCAGTCAAAGCTTTGCCTATGTGCGTTTCGCTTTATGAGTAGCAGCGTACTTCAAAGATTGCCGGCATCGCGGCACCCCACTTCAGCAGATGCAGCGTGAGTTCGCTCGTGACCGCTGCCGTGTTCAGGGTAACGGTGTAGCGCGTCTGATGGTTGTCTTTCACGTGCGCCAACTCCACGCCGTTCGCAGTTATGGCGAACGCAGTGACGCAGGCTGGCATGACGTTCTCAGGATGCCCCATCAACACCGACTCCATCGGGTGGTCAAAGTCGGTATCGAAGCTGACCTCAATTTGACGGATAGAGACGGGGGCTGGCCAAGTCAGGTTGAGCGAAGGCGCACTGTCGTCGCGGTCAGGAATCCATGCGTTTGCCGCTGTCCATGGCCTGGCGTAGCCGTTCACCACATTGGTCGCGGCAAAGCCGGTGAGCGCGGGTATTAATTCCGCTGCGAGGTTCCTTGCGACGGGCCGGCGGTCGGGCAGCCAGAAGGCGAATGTGTCTATGCCGCAGTCGGCGGGCGGAATCTGCACCAAGCCTTTGGAGACAGCCTTGTTCATCTTCTGTGCCACGGTCAGCAGACCGGTGACTTGGTCGCGGCTTAGGCCCACCTGCACACCCTGAGTCGGCAGCAGCACCACGAAGACATGTTGGGCGCGATCCAGCGATACGTCGAATTCGAGCGCCACAACCTGTTCGCCGGGCGTCAGCGTGATTTCGTGCACTGCGAGCGTCAGGTCTGGGGTGGTGTTCCCGGGAAGGCTTGCGGAGGTGAGCAACACCTTCAGCGTGATTTGGGAGGCGGCACGCAGGTGGAATGCAACAGAAGGCACCGGGCCCACGGCAAGCGGCAGCAGCAGCGCCGTCGGTTTGTCGAGGTCAGCCCACTCGCCGTCCGGAACAAGCCGGTCCAGTTGCAGCTCGCTGCTGGCGGTCACGCGAGCGCTGTGCGCCAGGTCCATTGCGTCATGCGCCACGAGACCGGGGATCCATTGGCCGGCACGTAACAGCCTCTGCTGTAGGGCATGCATGCGGGATGTCTCGACCAGGTCCCTCGGCAGCAGCGCTTGCTGCGCGCACATGGCGGCAGCCATGCCCACCGCCTGTCCATTGTGCGCGCAGGTGGCCATCACGCGCGTAGAGCCAAAGGCCAGGTGAGATGCTGAGATAATGCGTCCAGTGAGGAACAGATTTGGCACGTTGCGGCTGTACATGGTGCGATACGGGATCTGGTACACGCCTTTACTATGCCACTGCTCACAGCCTGGCTTGGCGCTGTAGATGCCTTCGGGGGGATGCAGGTCAATGGCCCAGCCGCCGTAGCTGACTGCGTCTGGATAGCGATGCTGTTCGACGATGTCTTGCTGCGTGAGCATGGCGGCGCCTTCGAAGCGACGGCTTTCGCGCTTGCCGGGGATGGTACCCATCCACTCCAAGGTCAGGTTCGCGGCGTCGGGAAACTCTCCCGAGTTCTTAATGTGATTCCAAACGCCGTAAGCTACCTTCCAGAGCTCCCACTTGATCTCTTCGGTCTCATAAACTGTGTCCCGCGTGCCGCCATATTCCAACCACCAAAGGCGGCAACCGGAGTCGGTTGCTTTCAACTCCCGGAAGCGCGGAATGGCAGTAATGTCCGGCAGAGCGAAGTCGGGCGGCACGTATCGCACTGGGCTCTCTGTATTGCGTGAATAGAAATAGAGCGAGTGGCCCAGCAGGGAATGCTCCTCGTGCTCCGGAGCCATGCCCTCGTTGAATTCGCTGCGCACTTCCGCGCCGATACGGAATGCCGCACCCGCAAGGAAGCCAAGCACACCGTCGCCGGAAGCATCGCAGAAGAGTGGTGCGGCGAGCGTGTAGCGCGTCTGGTTCTGGGAGCAGTAGGCTCCTACCTGCGAGATGGCGCCGGTCGCGTCAAGGTCCACTGCGTCGACGGCTGTGTTCAGCAGCAGCCTTATATTGGGCTCGCGTTGTACCCACTCCAGCATCACTGTGTCGAAGATGATCGCGTTTCCTTCAGGGTTGCGAAAGATGTTCTCCACCAGCAACTCGTCAATAACGCCGCCTTCGCGCGCCCAGCGATTGTTGTTGCCCATGTGAGAGGTAGCGCCAAGAACCCAGAGCCGTACCTCGCTGGATGCATTGCCGCCCAGCACCGGCCTATCCTGCACCAGCGCGACGCGCGCACCGGCACGCGCTGCTGTAATGGCGCAACAGACACCGGAAAGTCCACCGCCAGCAACCACGAGGTCTACCTCCATGTCGCTTACGCGCATCTGCCGCGCTACCGTCCGCGTGTGCGGTTCGCCATGAAACAGGTGCATGATGTCCGTCCCCTCAAGTGCTTCGGGTTAATCGCTCGCGGCCCTTGCGCCGCAGAGGCATTGGTAGGTTGGGTGCTGAAACATCACTAGCCTAGCCGTTAAGCGCTCCACTTGTCGAGGCTCGCCCGTGATTTGCGCTATTTTTTCACGGCAGTTCCGTTGCAAAAAGCTTTTTTACTGTCTGCCAACTGTCGCGATGGTCGCGGTCCAGGTTCACGACGCCCCAGTAGCGGATGCCGCTCGCTGGAGTGCCACGGTAGAGTGAACGATAGTCCGCCCACGTCCACAGCGATCCACCAGTGATCCATGGCCTGGTCTTCATGGCCTGTACCGCGCCGGTGATGGAGGCGATACGTTCCGGATCGTGCAGACCCCGCTCGCCCATTTTCCCGAACTCGCTGACGAAGATTGGTTTGTCAGGATACAACTCGTGCGCGCGATCGAAATGTTCACCGTACTTGTCATATACATTAATGGACACAAAATCCGAGTACTGGCTCGCTTCATCTTTGCCTGACTTTACTGCCGGATCGGAGGTGAAGCGTGAAGCGAAGGTGATTAGCCTGGTCGGATCCAGCGATAAGGTAAACGAGCGCATGTCTCGCGTCCAGTCGATGCCGCCCTTTGACCAAGACTCGAACTCGTTGCCCACGCTCCAGGCGATCACGGATGGATGGTTCCAATCGCGCTCCACCATCTCCTTCATCTGCTCCTGGAAGACGGCGCGCACGGTTGGATCTGCCATCTGCCAGCCTGCCATGTTCCAGTTGCCGGCCTCGGGGATCAGCAGCATGCCATGCTCGTCCGCAAAGTCCAGGATGGCGGGCGCAAGCGGGTAGTGCGCCATCCGCATCATGCGCATGTTAAGCGCCAGCATGTCGGACAAGTCGCGCTGCACAATAGCTTCCGATTCCGTGAGACCTTCCAGCGGATCTTCGCTGACACGATTCGCACCGAACAGGTGTACCGGTTTGCCGTTCAACATGAGCTCCGTACGGTTCACGCGTATCTCGCGCACGCCGATCTTCGCGTGAAGCGTTCCCGCACCCAGTGTCAGATTTGCTTCGTAAAGATACGGATCCCGAACACTCCATAGGTGTGCGTGGCGGAGCGTGCCGGACCATTCGACAACTGCATCCTGCCCGGGTTGGACTACGGCGCCCGTGAGCACAAACGCGAGGTCACCAACGTTGCCGCGCACTATGACTGGACCGCTCGCGACTGACCAGGCGTTGTGAAGCCAGGCACGTACGTGTAAAGCCGCATCGCCGGTCGCAAGGTCTGGCTTGGCTTCGATCTTCATGGAGCGTAGAAAGATAGAGTCACGGATGTCTAGCCGCACAGGACGCACGATTCCGCCGTAAGGCAGCCAGCCCACGAGTGAGTTCTTCCCGAGCGATCCCTCTATCGCCTGATCGGACGAGCTGGCGGCCGGTGCAAGCGCCGGGATGGTTTCGAGGGAAGGCGCGTTGTCGGCCTCTACAAGAAGATGATTTCTGCCAGGTTGCAGGGATTGTGTCACGTCGAACTCGAACGGCGTATAACCACCAGCGTGCTCGCCGAGCCGCTTGCCGTTCAACCACACCTGCGCTTTGTTGTAGACAGCGTCGAAATGCAGGAATACCACCTTGCCGGCGGGTAAGGCCACGGCGTCGAAGTCGCGCTCGAAGATCGCTGTCCCGAGGTAACGCCGATATTTTTCGTCTGCTGGCCAGCTATAAGGCACGGAGACGGGAGTCTGCTCCGTCTCAAGAACCGTCTTAAAGGTCCAGCCGGCACCGCTCAGGTCTATGTTTTGCGCACGAGCTCTTGGCAGTGGCAGGAATGTTGTCAGCAATATCGCGGCACCGGTGGACAGCGATCGTACATAGGGTCTGGTCACAAATCTCATTAATCCTCCCAAAGCTAACCGGTACGCCCGCTTCGTCGCGTTCCCGACGGCGAGGCAGGCGGGTAATGTTGTGTGTTGTCCGAGTGCGGACTGCCGGAATTCTCCGACCACGGCCTGGTGCAAGGTGAAGTCATTCTGTGCCCGCATGCGACGTTCTGCGAACTGTTGTGCGCAAAGCACTTCGCGTGCAGTATCCCAGTACTTGGTGTCAAGGGCTTTACTTGATCCGCCCGATAAACACAGCACTGCATGAGGCGGGTGGACCTCGAAGGTATCAAATCTCCAAAATGAGTGCTAAGTTCTCAGTACCTTCAAACAATAAGCACGGACTGTTCGTCCGTCAACAGCGTGTTGCGCGTCGGGAAGTCCCTTTTTTCCGCTATCCCCGGACGAGGATCGTTTTAATCCCTCTTCAACGCTTTCCGAGGCGACCTGAAAATTTAGGTCTGGTAAACCCCTTGACAAAGTTTATTCGCTGGCGGTAGGCTCGAGCGGAGGCGCTCCTTGCAAAAGAGGTTAAGCCCTTCACTCCTGGAGAAGACATTGAATTTACAGCAGGATGTTCGAAGCCTGGCGACGTGCTCCCTTCTCTCCCGCTGTATTGAGACTTCCATCATTTGCGCCATACTTCTGCTTTGTGGCACTTCGCCACTGTGTGGCCAGCAGGACGTCGGCTACATCTCCGGCACTGTTCTCGACGCAACCGGTCAACTTGTGCCCGGCGCAAGCGTATATGTAGAGAGCGCCAGTACGAACATTTCGCAGATTGTAAGTTCGGATGGTCAGGGTTTTTATCAGTCGCAGGCGCTGAAGCCTAGGGTCTACACCGTCCGCATCGAGAAGGAGGGTTTCTCGACTTCCATTGCAAGCGCCGTCACGGTCGACGCTGCCGCGCGAGTCGCGATAAACGTCCGGCTGGAGGTTGGGAGTGTTTTTGCAAGCGTGCAGGTGGAGGCGACCTCGCCGGCTCTGGATACCACGGATGCTCAGATTGGCAATACGATCGACCCAAGACAAGTGCAGCAACTTCCCGTAAACGGACGCAGCGTGCTTGCACTTGCGACGCTTAGTCCCGGTGTTGAGTCGGCTGTCGGTGCAACGAGCGAGGGATTCGTGAACCGTGGCGCGTAGGCTTCCTCCATCCGTATCTTCGGTGGTGTTGTCGGCGGCAACAATAATCTGTTGGACGGTGTAAGTAATCTGCAGTCCTATCTCGGCGAAGTTGCAATCAATGTGAAAGCGGATGCAGTGCAGGAATTTCGCATTATGACAGGCGTGATCCCCGCTCAGTTCGGATATACCTCTGGCGGCGTGATCAACATCATTTCGCGATCGGGCGCGAACGCGTTGCACGGTTCCACGTACGAATTCTTCCGGAACGACTTGCTGGATGCCCCCACGGCCTTACCAAAGCCCGCATTCGGCAAGCCGGAACTACGCTTAGACAATTTTGGTGGCACCCTTGGCGGCCCTATCCAGCGTGACAATGCGTTCTTCTTTACTAACTATGAAGCAGCCCGTTACATTTACGGCCAGACCGGATACAACAGCGTGCCAACCGTACAGGAGCGAACTGGCAACTTCGATGACCTTGGCAATCTTGTAAATGGTGTTTGCACGCCGTATGCAATTTACGATCCAGCCACTGGAAGCGGCACAGCTACCCGTGAGGCTTTCGCCGGGAACGTCATTCCGATTTCCCGTCTGGATCCCGCCTCGCTGGCTATTCAGGCTGCCCTGTACCCGTTACTCAACAACACGACCGGATCGTACAAGCCGTGTACCCACACCAACAACTTTCTCGCCACGCCAAAGGTCACGTTTAGCGAGCGGAGCGCCCTGGGGCGTGTAGATTACAACCTGTCAGAGAAAAACAATCTTTTCGCACGTTACGCCTACTACCAGGCGCAAACCAACAATGCCAGCGGCTTCGGACCGATCTTCAACCGGAACGACAACCTTCGCAACTACGATGCCATTATTTCTGAAACACATATCTTTTGGCCGTCGGTGATCAATGATTTTCGTTTCGCCGTGTTGAGGTCCGACTTCACCTTTCAGGGTGCAACGGCAGGTCAGAACTACGCCGCCAAGTACGGCATCCCGAACGACAACGGGGTCATTGCTCCTAACATCGGAAATGGCTTGTCCGGAACGAACGCGACTCTCGGCTTCCGCGCTTCCACGACAATCGAGTTTGTCGACGAGGTGACGAAGACTTTTGGAGCGCATACCATCCGGTTTGGCACGGACATCCGTCTCAACCAGGCTTACAACAATCAGTCAGGTGGAGCGTCTGGCTCTTTTAACTTTTCCTCGGCCCAGACGGCTGCTGGCACCAACTCCAGCGTGACTTCAGGTACGGGCAGTATCTACGCCAGTTTCCTGATAGGTGCGATAAGCCGGGCCTCAACGCAGGAATCGCAGGGCACCGACTTCCGGCAGCACCAATATGCGGCTTACGTGCAGGATGACTGGCGGGCGAATAAGTGGCTCACGGTGAACACCGGCCTGCGGTACTACCTGCAAATACAACCGCACGAGCGGAACAACGGAATTGGCAACTTCGACATCACCCGCATGAATCCGGTGAACGGTTATCCGGGTGCCGTGCGCTACGCCGGTGTGAATGGCGAGGCCAGTAACTTCGTACCTGAAAACGGGGCCAACTTCGGTCCCCGTGCCGGCTTCGCTCTGCTGCTGACCCAGGACGGAAAGACGGTGGCACGCGGCGGTTTTGCTATCTACTGTCCGTCGCTCGTTCAGACCTCTTACGCTCAAGGCGTTGGCAGTCCAAACGGCTTTGGTCTTCTCAACACGAACTATTCCTCCCCAACCCCTGCAGGACCTGCGTTCACCTTGAGTTCCGGGCTACCAACCCCTCCAGCCTTTCCCAAGGGTGCTGCTGGCGGCCAGGATGCTTTTCTCGGGCAGTCGGGCTACTATATCGTGCCGTCGGCAAAAAGCCCGCAGACGCAGCAATATACGTTGACCCTGTCACGTGAATTGCCCTTCAACACGGTCCTCGATGTGTCTTATCTTGGTAATCACGGGACGCACTTTAACCTCGGCAGCCGTAACCTAAATACACTGAGTCCGCAATACTTTCACCTCGGTACCGCATATCTGAACACCTCCGTAGCTAGCCCTTACGCCGGACATGTTCCTGGATCACTGGGCGCTGCGACCATTACCCGCGCGAATCTCCTTATGCCATACCCCTACATGTCTTCAGTGCAAACCAGTGACGAGCGGATGTCACATTACGACGGCAATTTCCTCTACGTGTCGGCGCAGCGACGCACCGATGTCGGTCTGCAGATCAACGCTGCTTACACGTATGGGAAATTGATGACGCTCCCTATCTACACGGACCTGGCAACAGCGGGTCTCAGCACAAATGGACCATCCATCCAAAATCCACGGAATGTGGACGCGGAGTATGGCGTGGACACAGTGGACGTAACACATCGCGTCACATTGGCTGCGCTCTATGAGCTTCCCTTTGGAAAAACAGGCGCTTTTTTCAAAATCCAAACCTTGCGGACCGGTTTTTCGGTGGTTTTCAGGCGAATGCCATCATGACTGCGGAGACAGGTCAGCCCCTTTCTTTCACTGGTGCCTCCAATCAAGGCATCGCCACACGACCCAATATCACGCAGGGTGTAGGTGTCCGTGCCGCACACCCGAGCCGAACCCAGTGGTTCAACCCTGCAGCCTTCACAAATCCCGCAAATTACAGCTTTTGAAATGCTCCGCGATACTACTCTCGGGTGCGAGGCCCTGGTGCTCTCAATTTTGATCTTTCGGCTTTCAAAACAACAACCATCGGTGATCGCCTCAAGCTGGAACTGCGGCTGGAAGCGTTCAATGGACTCAATCACGTCAACCTGGGTATACCGAACACCTCGTTCGGTGCTAGAGCCCCCGCCGAGCGAACCAACCCAACCGCAGAAGGCGGCTCCAATATCAATTCCAACTTCGGCACGATCACATTGGCGGCGAGTCCGCGCAATGTGCAGCTCGGAGCAAAACTGATCTTCTAAGTCACCGCACGAGGCATTCTCACACCTTACGGAGAAGGACCCCATGAAAGCGAAGCGGCAACAAATAGGTAGGCTTGGCAGCGCGATCGTGGGTGTCTTCTGCCTTCTCAGCACGTTCCCCAATATGTCCGGTCAAGCTCCGGCACGGTCTACGACGAGATTACCCGTATTAGATTTCTTGCACATGAAGCAGCCGATCCCATCAACGGCAAGTTTCCACGATCCGGGGTATTACGTCTGGGGAGGCACGATGGTAAGAGACGACCGTGGCGTTTATCACCTTTACTATTCGCGATGGAAGGAGAGCGCAGGACCCGATGGCTGGCTTACTTATTCGGAAATAGCTCATGCAACAGGAGCCTCCCCGACTGGAACTTTTACCTTCCGCGATGTTAGCCTGCCACCGCGCGGATCTCATTTCTGGGATGGAACGACGACGCATAATCCCACTATCAAGCGATTCGGGGGAAAGTACTACCTGTATTACATGGGGAACACTGGTGATCGCGTGCTCACCAAGGGCATGAATTGGACACATCGGAACAACCAACGCATCGGGGTAGCAGTTGCGGACAATCCAAAGGGACCGTGGCGACGCTCCGACAAGCCACTGATCGACATCAGTCCGGACCGGCTTGCGTCGGACTCACTTGTTGTGACTAACCCGAGTCTGACACGAGGACGCGACGGAAGGTATTACATGCTGTACAAAGCTGTGGGACTCCGCGATCCAATGCCTTTCGGTGGGCCGGTGGTACATCTTATGGCGATCGCCAACTCACCTGTTGGTCCGTTCCGTAAGAACTATCAGCCGCTTCTGACGATTCAAGGATCGGCATTTCCTTTTGAGGACCCGTTCTTCTGGTTCGACGCAAAACGCGATCGATACTTTGTGATCCTGAAGGACAACAAGGGTATTGTTTCCGGACTCGGTCACGCTTCGCTCGTGCTGTATGAGTCGACGGACGCGAAAGACTGGAAACCCTCGTCGCATCTGCTCGTGTCAGACCTGGAGCTGCGATGGAAGGGTCGTGCCACGGAAGCTGTGTCAAGTCTCGAGCGGCCCCAGCTCCTTTTCAACGATGCCGGTGATCCTCTGCTTCTGCTTGTTGCGATCAATAATAAAACGCCGGGTTCGCTTTCCTACAACGTGCGAATCCCTCTGGCGCCGGAGGTTCGACCGAAAACCACGCTTCCATGATCGGTCGATTCTACGTGGTCCCAGTCTACCGGCTCACTGCTACTGAATCCGGGTGACTATACCGATCTGAAGAAGGACACTTGTGAGGCAGCTCGATGAGCCTGAATACAGACGCGAAAAGTTTCTAAGATCAGAAGTCTGCAGTCGGAGTGATGAGAGGCACGACACGCTTTCATTCGCGGAATCTTTATCCGAAGGCCAGCCTCAAGCATAATACCGGATGGCCTCCATCATTTTTTTACAAAGTTGACCGATTCGTTACGCCGCAGGGAACTGGCTGCCGTGCGGATCATAACCCTGTCTCCAAGGTTGATTTCGTGCGGTATCCTCGGGTAAAACGCGAGAAGCAGCCAGATCGTGGACACGCGCTAGAACCGTACAATGAAAGCGTCCGCTTTGAACGGGCCTGAGGCGCCTACATGTCCACGATTTACGACGTAGCTAGAGAAGCAGACGTTTCGATCTCTGCCGTGTCGCTTGTGATGAACGATGCGAATACCAAAAGAGTTGGCGCCGTAAAGCGAAAGAAAATTCTTACGGTAGCGGAGCGCCTCGGTTACTCTCCAAGCGGTCTTGCCCGGGCTTTGAGCAATGGCTCCACGAAGATTCTGGGACTCGTGGTTCCCATGAAGGATCCCATCTTCTTCAGCGGTTTTATTGCGGAGGTGTTGGCCGGCATTCAAAGCTGCGTGATGGAACGTGGCTATCATTTGATGATTTATTCCCACACGACAACCAGCGGACGCATCACCGAGGGCGAGTTGACCCATAGCCGTTATGTGGACGGCGTGATCGTGCTGAACACTCGTATGTGTTCGCAGCGGGACATGCAGTACACCATTGAAGACCTACAGCAGGCGGATATCCGCTTCGTAATGATTAACTGTTATTCCGGCCAGAACGAGATCAATTATGTCGGGGTGGATGACTTTGCGGTGGGCCGCGCCGGGGCAGAGTATCTGCTACGTGAAGGACATACCCGCATCGCATTGATCAGCGGCGCGGCACGAAGCCCTATGACTCCACAACTGCATGCGGGATTTAAGCAGGCACTGAAATCGGCCGGAATAAAGATGAATCCAGATCTGCACTTATACAGCGAATACGCCCCCGCAGCGATCCATGACAAGGTTATCCAGTGGCTTTCGCAGGCGAACCCTCCCACGGCAATTTTTTGTGGCGACGATCAGTTTGCTCCCGATGTGTACAAGGTAATCGAAGGCTTGAAGTTGAACATACCGCAAGATGTGAGTGTGATCGGTAGAGGTAATCTGCCCGTGGGTTCAGTCATGCGCCCTACGCTCACTACCATAGCCATCCCCGCATTCGAGATGGGCAGGCAGGCTGCCGAATTGCTGATCCACTTAGTGCGCACCAAGTCTAACGAGTTTCGACGCATCATCCTGGACAGTCGGCTAATCGAAAGAGAGTCGGTCCGGGTACTTGCGGATTCTGCCCCTGAAGCGAGGCCAAGTGTGTCTGGTGCCCCTAGCCGAAACCGCCGGGCTGTTGTCCGCGCTCTGTTGATAAAGGACATCATCATGCGTGATGGATGAATTTGCTGAACCTCCGATTCACAGGGCGTGGTCATATGAACGCCCCTTGTTGGGGGTAGACTTAACGGTCCCGGTCTATCTGAAGGCTCTTCAGATCCCGCAACGGCGAGACATCCTGCACCTGACTGAATCTGAGGTCCAGCTAGGTCAGGCTCTTCAGATCCCGCGTAGGGCCCTTTGCAGGCAACAATCCTGCTCGTCGAACTGGAACAAGTCATTCCGGATCCCTTCGTTTCGAGAGCAACAAACCCTACGAAGACGGAACGGCCGCTTGCCCTCAAGGCTGGTGAAGCGCGTTACTGGAAGCGTGTTTCAATGTGCTGTCGTCAAGGACTACGCGTCCTCCCACAATCGTCAGGACGCTATGGACCCCTGGAAGCCTAGCTGCTGAAATTGTAAGGATGTCGTCTGACGGCACTTCAAGATCGGCTAGTTGGCCTACGGCGAGTGAACCCTTTTCCTTTTCTGCAAATTCGGCATACGCGGAGCCACGCGTATATGCCTCAATTGCCTGGGCGCGTGTGAAGGCCTCATCGGGATTGTCAGGGTGCGTACTCGCGAACATGATGTTCAGGTACGGATTCATTGGGCCATCAGAACCTATTGCAATTGGAATGCCAGCCAGCGCAAGCGAGCGAAAAGGCTGAACCTTCGCACTTGCACCGTACCTCGCTACCATCACATCAGTGAGACTGAAGTGCGTCGGATTTTGAACAACGACGATGCCGAGCTTAACGGCCAGAGGCAGGAGCTCCGGCATGATCCCTTCGCCGTGTTCCACGCGGATGCGCTTTGATCTCCATCCTTCATCCGGTCCGGTTCTTTCCATCGCCCTGAAAAGTTCGGCAGTCGCTCGGTCTCCAACAACGTGGAATAGAGTTTGGTCGTTGCTGCTCCAGGCGCGTTGCACGGCGCTGTCAAGTTTGGAGGAGCCAAGGTCGAGCTGTCCTTTCCACCCCGGTTTGTCCGCATAAGCAGTGCGTAACGCGGCCCCGCGCTCCAGGGGCGTCCCGTCTAGAATCCACTTCAGCCCTGAAATGCGAACCATCGGGGAGATATTGCCCGCGCCTCTTCGGTGGGAATTCGCTGTCCAACTCGGCGTTCCCGGCAAGGTGAAATCCATCGCGCGAATACGAACAGGAAGTTTCGCTTCGTTAGATAATGATGCGAACTCCTCGACAGATGTAGTCGGCATGACCTGCATGCTCGTGATACCAAAATTGATAGCTTCACCGGACATTGCACGCAGCGACTTCAGCTTTTCTTCTTTGGTCGCGAGGGACGCAAGACGCCTTCTTTGCACCCACTGTGCATACTCGGTAAATCGTCCGCTCAGTTGAGCTGTCCCAGAAAATCGCTCATAGTGAAGTTCGTGGGTATCCGCCTCCTCTTCACTCAGCCCCAGTCTGTGAAGTGCTGCCGTATTGACGATGAGCCCATGGCCTGACCAGCATTCGACCCATACGGGGTTTACCGGAGCAACCTGATCGAGACTCTTGCGACTTGGCGTGGGATCGGTCACTACGCTCCCACCCACGGTCGCGTAGATCCAGATTCCCTTGGGGGAATTCGCCGCTGCGCTCTTGACGGCCGAAAGCACCTCGTCCCACTTCGGGTCCATTCCAGATAGTCGAACTTCCACGCCTCCGGGCGCGGGCATCCAATGGAAGTGGGCGTCGTTGAAACCTGGCAGCACAGTGCGGCCCGCCAGATCGTAAACGATTGTCGTCGGGCCAGCCATATTCAGGATCGAGTCATCCGTTCCAACCCCTATGATCTGATCCCCTCGGATCGCGACCGCGTGCGCGTTAGCGTCAGCATCGAACAACTGTCCGTGTACAAGCACCAGATCGGGAACAGCTTGTCCGTAACAGCGAGCACACAAGATAACGCAGACTAGAAGCGCTCGGATCATCCGTTGGATTATCACCGTCCATTGCGGGAAACGCAACAAATGGCTAGCTCGGCGAGGAACCGTGGGTGATCTTCGTGCCGGACAGGATGCCGGGAGGCACTTGGGAGAAAGGACCTAGACACTTGAGACGTTGGTGGTTGACAGTCCAATGACAACCGGTAACTCGGAAGTAGTTGTCAACTGACGCGTACAGGGCGATGTACTCTTCCAAGCATTTGACGGCTGGAAGCGCGCATCGGCGATTATGCACCGGCTATACTCGCGTCGATTGCTATTCTCCTCGCAAACCGAAGAACGTTTTACCGGGCAGCTCAGTCCATGTAGGAGGTTTATGGCCGGAACTCGATTGCCGCCTCGATCGGTCAGGGCTAGTCAATCGCTCGGCCGTGCTACATAAGATGCCCTTCAATTTTCCGGATCGAGGACACGCCTTTGAACCTAGGGAATCTCTGCACAAGTTCTGCGTCCACAGCCTGATTGATTAATCTGATGGCTGTGAGGTGATTGCGATGAAGCAGCGGAGTTTGGCGAGTCAGGGTGTGTTTGAGAAGTATGGTCGGAAGTCTCGTCGCGAGTTGTTTCTGGATGAG
>JAYVDT010000284.1:0-1522 GCA_043749265.1 Rhodanobacteraceae bacterium
CAACGAAGACGTCTTCGGTGGCGATGTCGGTTGGAGCGGCGATGGGGCTCCGGTCACGCATGGCGACGATGCGCTCGTGGTTGCGCTCGCAGCCGCGGACGAGGAGCGCGACCATGAGGAGGATGCCGCCGACAAGGCTCCAGAAGATGATGCGCTGATAACGGGGAATCATTGGGGCGGGGCCGGGGCCGGAGTTGGAGTTCCATCGGCATTTTTACGGATGACTGGTGCAGGCGTGCGGCGCGGTGCCGGGCCCTGCGATGTCTCGGCAGGAACTTCCACGGGGGGCGTGACAAGCTTTGGCATGGGCTTCGGTGCAGGCTTGGCGGTTGCCGGAGCAACGGGCGTGGGGGAGGAGATGGCCTTGGCGGCCTGGGCTGTGGCGCTCGATGCGATGACTTGTTCACGCCAGGAGACGAGGGCGTTGGTCACGGTTTCAGCGACGCGAGTCTGGTAGCCGGTATCTGAGGCGGGGGTTGGGTCGTCGCCGTTGGTAGTCAAGGGCGAGAGTTCGAGGGCAACGGCCGGACAGGTCATGGAATCGATGGGACGGACGCTGGTACGGCTGACGACGAGTGGGATGCGGGCTGCGTTGAGCGCGGCGGCAAGGCCATTTGAAAGTCTCAGGGACTGGGGGATGACGGCGGCCTGTGCGGTGTCCCAGGGGGCGATGGTCCTTGGGTCGTCGGTGCCTGGAGTGGATTGCGGAGGCGGAGTAAGCGCGGAGGTCAGGAGATGGACGCCGTGGCCTGCGCCTGACGCGTGGAGAAGGATGCAAGCGACAGGGTGATTGCGGTTGGTGGCCTCGACGCGGGTGTCAGCGGAGGCGTCATCCGAGGCGGAGGCATGGGTGTAAACGACAGTGAAACCCTTGGAAACCAGCAGGGAACGGAGGCGTTCTGCGAGGGCAATGTTCGCATCTTTTTCAAAGTTGTCAGCAGCGAGCGTGGCGCCTTTGTCCTCGCCGCCGTGGGCCGGGTCCAGGACGATGAGGTTGGTGTTGTAGGTGGTGGTGTCGGACTTTGGAGTCTTTGGAGTCTTTGGGGCCCTGGGCCTGGGGGTGGGAGTGTCGATGGGGGTGGGGCTAGTCTGTGCACTGGCCGCCAGGGTGCAGAGGAGGAAGAGGCCGGCTCGGATTGGCGTACTGGGTCTGATCACTGGGTTGGGTCTTCGGGGTTGGATCTCAGGGGTTGGGTCTTAGGGGGCTAATTGTAGCGGGTTGGGGGGGCGAAGTGGTGGAAGACCCACCCTGGCCCGGAGAGGGTGGGTCTCCGCTTTGGATGGGGTTAGTCGAGGGCGTAGATGGCCAGTCCGCTGAGGAGCTTCGGGTAGAAGTCAGTGGACTTCTGGGGCATGACGTCGCCGGAGAGGGAGATGTCGTTGAGCTGCTGGAGGGTGACGGGCTTGATGAGGAAGGCGATATCGGCCTTGCCGGTGTGGACCTGTTCGACGGCTTCTTCAGCGCTGCGGATATAGCGGATGTTTTCGAGCGCGGCGATGGAGGCGTGGGTCAGGTTCAGTA
>JAYVDT010000285.1:0-1518 GCA_043749265.1 Rhodanobacteraceae bacterium
CGGCCCGGTACCCACGCTCGCGTTCCAGAAGCACTTGATCCGCACGCTGGCGGCCTACAAGGTCAATGTGTACTCGCCGTACTTCGAGCACACGCAGCAGTACACCTCGAATCCGCTGCTGGCGCCTGTGGGTGGCAGTATCTCCGCTGAGGATGCGCGTGCGATCACCGCTTATGCAGCACAATTCCACGTGACCATGATTCCCGAACAGGAGGCCTTTGGACATTTGCGGCACTCGCTCATCTGGGAGCAGTATCAGCAACTGGCGGAGACACCGCACGGAGCGGTACTTACGCCGACGCAGACCGGGTCGATTGACCTGATCAACCAGTGGTTCACGGAGTTGGCAGCCATGTATCCGGGGCCATTTCTGCATATCGGGGCGGATGAGACGACCGACCTGGGAGTCGGGGCGACCAAGGCCGATGTTGACGTGCGTGGTCTGCCGCTGGTGTACCTGGACTTTCTGCAGCGCATTGTGACAAAGCTGGAGCCGCTACACCGAAAGATTCTTTTCTGGGGCGATATTGCTGAGGGGTCGCCAGGCCTGCTGAAGGCGATGCCCCAGAGCTTCAAGTCGCAGACGATTGCGGTGGCGTGGGGATATTCTCCGGATCCGAAGGGCTTTGGCCATATTTTGAAGCCGTATAAAGACGCTGGATTTGAAGTGTGGGCCGCGCCTTCGATCAACAACTACAGACAGGTGTACCCGAACCAGCAGGTTGCCCTGGAAGACATCCAGCAGTTCACGCGGGATGCTCAACATTTTGGTGCGACGGGCCAGCTCAATACGTTGTGGAACGATGATGGCGAATCGCTGGCAGATCAGAATTGGTACGGGATTCTCTTCGGCGCGGCGGCGGCGTGGCAGAGCGGAGAATCGAGCATTCCTGCATTCCAGGGAAGTTACGCGCAGGTGTTTCATGGCGACTCTACGGGCTTGCTGAACCAGGCGCAGACGGAGTTGACGGCGGCGATGGCGATTCTGCATGACTCCAAGGTGATCGGTGCCACAGAGGGGACCGACGGATTGTTCTGGGTCGATCCGTGGTCCGGAAGCCCGACCAAGGACGGCCAGCTTTTTGCAGAGCGGATGCGGCCTATCAGTATGCGTATTCGGCTGCACGCGGAGGCCGCCATCACGCTGATTGCGCAGGCCAGAGCCGCGGCACCGCCCGTTTCCCGGACTGGGGAGAATGTGAACGTCCCGAACGATTACGCTTCGCCCGCGACTTCACTGCGCGAAACCAACGCGATTGATGCGATGGAGCTGGGCGGACGCAGGATCGATTTTCTGGCACTGAAGTTTCAGCTTGCGGATGAGATGTCTTCGGCCTATGCGCGGGCCTACACGGCTGCGTACTCTACCGATCCAAAGGTGCACAAGACGATGTGGCGCGAGATGTCGGATATCAACGGCGTCAATGGCCGCTTGCAGGACATAACCTGGGGTTATGCGCAGTTACGTGATCTTTATGAGCAGGCCTGGTTGCGAACGAATCGCCCCTACGGACTGCG
>JAYVDT010000286.1:0-1517 GCA_043749265.1 Rhodanobacteraceae bacterium
GTGTCCAGACGACTGGTCTTTACGTTGAGCCCCGGCGTGTTCTGCGTGTTCTTCACGATCTGTGCACAGGCAGCTTTTATTTGCACAGGAACAGTTACAAAGCCAGCGATGTAGGTTATCTCTGCTTCGTTGTAGGCAAGACCTAGCAGGTTATACGGAAAGGTCAGCTCGCGTGCAGCAGCATAGACATCCACGGTTGCGGGGTCGAGCGCGCTCCATGTTCCCGGCAGGCCAAACGCTGAAGCAACCTGAAAGCCCATGATGCCCTGTGGCAGCAGGTCCGCCAGATGACCGCGACGTCCGCGGCCAAACCGCACCCGTACAGCGGTGATGGGGCCAATCGGTCCGTAGCTTAACCGCGCTGTCTGGGCGCCTTCGGAGAACCGGACGCGCTCTACGTACTCAGTCTCCATCAGCGTGGCTCGTTTGCAATGTGCCGCAATCAGCGTGCTTGCCATCGTAACTAACTCATCCGCCGTATCGGTCGCAAGCCCGTAGGCTGCGTACTCGGCGGGCAACAAATAACTCATTGTGACCTCCTGAAGAATCGCTGAAGTGCAAAGGACCGGCACATGGCCGGCCCTCCGTCACCGTGGAGTGCACTAGCGGTCGACAAGCACCTGGTAGTGCGCGTAATTCGCGCCCTTCACGACGACGCCGCCAAACTTGACGACGACATACTGCGAAGCCAGCGAGCCGGGTACGCCGAGCTGGAAGATGCGCGGGTTCGGATCGGAGAGCCAGTGGTACTCGATCAGGTCTTCCGTCACAATGTACGCGGGCAGCACGGCAGAGCCGGAGCCTGGCGTGCCGCTGTAGGGAAGCGTCCACTCCGGAATCAATGGAAGCTCGCCTGCCTGCGTGGACAGCGTCTTTACGGTGAAGCCGGCAGAGACCTCGCGCGTGTTGAGCACGACGTTGAACTCGCTCTTCATCTCGCGATCGATCAGGTCCAGCAGAATCGGATTGGCGTAGATCGCGGTCGGGCGCACGCCGTAGCTGCTGCTCGAAAGCATCTGAGCCACCGCGCTTTTCAGACCGTCGACAATGGACTGTGCTGCCCCGATCGTGACGGTGTTGCCACCGGCTGCGATCTGCGCCGCAGCACCGAAGTACTGCGCGGTGGTGGGTGAGCTCAGGCTGGTGTCGTTGCCATTCCACAGCGCAAGGTCATGCGTGCGGAGAACGCCATCGACCGTGTCGGTCAGGTCCTTGGCCTGCAGGTATGCAAACTGGCTCTGCTGCTTGCCGAGCTCGATATCGAACAGGTTGTAGTTGATCTGGGCAACGAGCGCCTTGAGCGGAACGCTGCGTTCAATGCGCGTGGGGCTGACCAGCGGTGCAACGATATTGCGCGGATCAACGAAGCCGCCCGAAGCCGAAGGGGAGGGGATGCTCGTCTCTTCAAAGAAGCGCGATGGATGACCCGTGGCCGGCACCTGCTTGATGCGCTGCCCAAACAATCCGCGGCGGCGGACGAGGTCCGTGATCTCGGTCTGATACATCGGAACTTCAAT
>JAYVDT010000287.1:0-5336 GCA_043749265.1 Rhodanobacteraceae bacterium
GAGTCACATCCGTGACGATGGGTTTGCGGAATGTGCCAGCGGCATTCAACTCTGCAATCTTGGCAAGCGCTTGCTCACGCTGGTCGTCGGAGTGCGTAAAGATTGCGCTGCGATATTGCGATCCCCAGTCCGGGCCTTGCCGGTTCAATTGCGTGGGATCGTGGAGGGCGAAGAGGGCGTCCAGCAGATCCTCATAGCGCAACCGCGATGAATCGAAGGTGACCTGAACAACCTCTGCATGGCCTGTTCGATCCGTGCAGACTTCCTTGTAAGTTGGGTGTTCCAGCGTTCCTCCCTCATAACCCACCGCTGTCTCAAGAACCCCGTGCATCTCGCTAAATCGTGCTTCCACACCCCAAAAACAGCCTGCCCCAAATGTTGCTTTTTCAATTACCACGCTCGGTCGCTCCTTTACCCTTCGTTTGATGCTTTCGGCTTTGAAAGGTCGTCAACATCCAATGTGAAAAGCCGGAGTATTGTGGAACGCCAGAAGTCCATCCGTCAAGCTACGAAATATGTATCGGGGCTGCGAAATTATTACGTACGCGTGGAGAGAAAAATTACCAGCCGGGAAGATGACTAGCGGCTGGGGCGTGCCTTTGACGCGAAGCTCCGGCGAGAGGTGGCTGTCTTTGGCTTCACGGGCGACTTGAGCCTGGAGAACTCCGGCAGGCTCTTCTTTGGTACGACCTTCCGGCCCTTTGCGGCACGGTCAAGCGCCATCACTTCGCCTGGCTTGAGCTCACGATATTCGCCAGGGGGAACATCCAGACGGAGTGCGCCATAGCCGATGCGCCGGATCTTTTCCACATGGTGCCCGATCTCTTCAAACATCTTGCGAAGCTGACGATTGCGGCCCTCGGTGAGGGTTAGTTCGTACCAGGGGTTGTCGCCACCGCGGACGAGTTCCAACTTGGTCGGGGCAGTCAGGATACGGTCGCGACGGCCGGCACGGACTTCGTCCAGACGTCCGCGGTCGATCATGATGCCGCGTCGAATCTGGTCGAGTCCTTCCGGTGGCGGGTTGCCGCTGACCTTGACGAGGTAAGTTTTTTCCACACCCGCGGCGGCCTTTGAAAGGGAGTTGGCAAGGGCGCCGTCGTTCGTCATCAGCAACAGGCCTTCGCTCAGATAGTCCAGACGGCCGACCGGGTAGAGACGAACCTGATCGCCATGCGGGCCGGACTTCTGCTGCATCAACTGCATGACGGTGGGGCGTTTCTGCGGGTCGTCCAGGGTAGTAACGTAGCCGCGAGGCTTGTTGAGCATGTAGTAGCGCTGTTCTTCAGGGCCATGCAGAAGTTTGCCGTCAACACGGATGTGATCGCGCGTTGCGTCGGCACGGGTACCAAGCTCAGTGACGACGGTGCCGTTGACCTGCACACGCCCTTCAAGAATAATCTCCTCGGCCTTACGGCGGCTGGCGATTCCGGCCTGCGCGAGTATCTTCTGCAGCCGCTCTCCGGTCGGAGCATCGGGAGTCCTGGCTAAGGACTGCGGGGCGGGGGTCTTCCTGGCGGGCTGCTTATCAGTCATCTCTCCATTATCTCCCGATATCGGGCTGGAATCAGGAGTGATCGCGCTTATAGGAGTCCGGTGCGCTACCGGGGGGAATTTCAAGGTCTTCCAAGGCGATGTCCTCAGCCGGCTTTAATGGTTGATCGGGTGGAAACTCGTTGTCGCCCTCGGGAGTGGAGATGACATCGGATTCGCGGTTCTTCGCGCTGTCAGGGTTGGGGCGCATCAGTCACTCTCTCCTTCGTTACCCTGGAGTTCTGCGTCTGAAGCCTGGACTTTATCCGTCGGCAACGCGGCCTGGGGACGACCGTTGGCCGGGTTTAGATCCGCGTCATCGCCATCTGCTTGTGGCGCCTTGGAGTGTTGCTCTTCCGCAAGATTTTCGTGTGTGATGCGCTCTTCAACAGTACCGCTTCCTTCAGCCATGGGAATCTCCTCCTGTTCGGCTAGTTCGTTGGCCATCTTCTCAAACTCTTCGATGCTTGGAAGCTCGCCGACGTCTTTCAGTCCGAAGCGCAGCAGAAAGTCTTTGGTGGTCTTATAAAGAATCGGACGTCCGATGACCTGCTTACGCCCCGCGGTTGTGATGAGTTTGCGCGCCATCAGCGATCCCAGAACTCCGTTGGAATCCACTCCGCGAATCTCTGAAATTTCGGGTGCGGTTACGGGCTGTTTATAGGCCACGACGGCCAACGTCTCAAGCGCCTGCAACGTCAATTTGAGCGGCGCTTTCAGGCTCTTTACAAACCCACGTACGGCGTCATGATACTCCGGCTTCGTCGCCATGCGGAAGCCGCCTGCAATCTCACGAACCTCAAGTCCACGATCGCTGGTGGCATAGTCCGCGATCAGTTGATGGACGGTCTCGCGCAGGTAGTCCCGCAATCGCCGCTCCTTTTCGCGAGCGATGCGCTTCTCGGCAGCGGTGGGTGACGCGCCGGATAGTTCTGTTTCCGCGTCTGGGATGGTCTGGAGTTGAACATCGGGGATATCGCTTTCGGCTTCTGATTCGTTCGTGGGAGCTTCCGCGAAGGCTTCGTCCGCCTCAGCCAGATGCAATCGCTGCTGACGCGCGGCAATCTCTGCCAACTCGCCTTCAGCCTCCTGGCCCAGCAGGCCTACCAGCTGGGCCAGGGTGACAGGCTCTTCGCACGCATAAATGACCGCTTCGATCTTGGCTTTCAGACTCATAGGTTGACGTTTCAGTCTATCAACCCGTCAGGCGTCCCTCAGGTCCGGCACCCGGAAACACTGCAAGAAAAATGAAATTTACTCACATTTTGCGGAACCAGCGGACCATCACCGGCGTAACTCCATTCACGACGAACTTGACTGAACCATGGCAGCCGAAATCGTCGATTCGGTAGCAAAAGGGAGTTTCCAATGATCTACACGTCCCTCGCCATAGTTGCTTTGTCTGCTTCAACTGCTGTTTCACCTTTGTCGAAGCTGGTGCATCTTCATATGCACCCAGCGACTTCCGACCATCGTGTCAGCCTAACCGTGTACAACAATGGCTTCCTCTTCCGCGATCTGAAGATCGATGGCCGGGTCTATACCATCCCTTCAGGGCAGATGCTGCGTATCAAGGCGCCCAGCGGTACGGTTATTTATGCCGCGAGCCGTACGCGGGAGTTCAAGCGCGGTGATGTGGTGCTCGAAGTGACCCCAAGTGTCGATCACAAAAGCATCACGATCAATTGAGCCTGTAAGGTCTCACCAAAGGTGCGCGCATTTTTCAGGCTACGTTCATGGGCCACTACTAGATAATTGAACGAACGATGCTCGCACCTAACTCTATTCGCAATGTAGCCGTTTTTTGTGCTTCTGCAGACGGCACTAACCCTGTCTATCGCAATGTCGCCGAAGAACTGGGCCGTGCACTTGCGGCCAGGAGCCTGGGCCTTATCTACGGCGGCGCCACCGTGGGGCTCATGCAGGCTGTCGCAGATGCAACGCTGGCAGGCGGCGGTCGTGTTGTCGGGGTGATTCCGGAAGTGCTGGTCAATCTTGAAGTGGCACACCCGGGCCTAACAGAGCTGCACGTAACCTCCACCATGCACACGCGCAAGGCATTGATGGGTGAGCGCTCAGACGTCTTTATCGCGCTGCCCGGGGGCTATGGAACCTTTGAGGAGCTGTTTGAAGTGCTCGCCTGGCAGACTCTTAAGCTGCATAGCAAACCGATCCTGCTGATCAACACAAATGGCTTTTATGACAAGATGCTGGACTTTCTGGAGCACTGCGTGACGGAAGGAATGATGACGCAGCGGAAACGCGAGATCCTGCTCGTGGCTAACAGTGTTGATGAGGCGATGCACCTTCTTGGCCTGTGATGCTCTCGCAGAATTCGCTAACTCCCTGAACGTGTACCAACGCATAACGAGCACTGGCACACGCGGCGCAGATATTCCCAGCTATAGATGCCGCTTTCATGCCCGTCATTCCACTTGAACCGCAGCGCATACTTGCCCACGGGGGTCGCCTCTACGGGGCGCGGCGGAGCCTCGTACATCACCAGCAGTCCGCCGGGCTTTGGCTTTGGCACGCCGATGGCACGTCCGGTCTGGCTACGTTCTTCATTGCACATCGCACATGGGCAAGCCCAACGCAGCCAGGCAAAGTTCCATGAGCTGCGGTGACCGTCCTTCCAGTCGATGCTGACGCCGGTTCCCTCGGTCTTCATCACGCGGACTTTGATTGGCGTTACGGCGTCTACCGGCAGCTTCTCTTCTCCCGCACTCTCGCGGCGGGCCTGTTCTTCGCTTACGATCCTGATGCCTTCGTGGCTCATTTTTTCAACTCCTCCGCCGCATGGCGCTCATACTTCAACTTCAAGAACAAAATGCTCAGTGACAGGACCAGTGTCATTGCGTTGGACGCGATGACTGGCTTGGACCCAGCGCAGATACCGTAAATCAGCCACACAAAGACTCCAAAGGAAAACATTAGAAACGTGCCGAGCGAAATATCACGCGCACTCTTTAATTTGTAGACCCGTACGAGCTGCGGTACAAACGCGGTCGTGGTGCAGAAGGCGGCGACAAAGCCCACCCGCTCAACCCATCCTGGCTGCAGCGCGACTGTAGAGGCAAAGCTCAATGGTTCCTCCAGAAGAAATATCCGGCAATCACCACGCCGGTGATGACCACGACGGATCGCAGAATCTCTGCATTCATTCTGCGCGCATAACGTGCGCCGATGTAACCTCCAAAGGCCGCGAATACCATGGAGACCACGCAATACTGCCACAGAATGCGCCCGCTGAAGATGAACGCCAGGATGGCACAGAAATTGGATGCACACGCCGCTACGACTTTCATCGCATTCAACTGGTGCATCTCTTCCATACCGAAGAGAGCCAGCACTGTCATAAACAGGAAGCCGCCACCGGCACCAAAATAGCCAATGTAAAAGCAGACGGGAAACAGCGCGAACAACAACGCAATCGAGTTCATCTTCGGCTCGGCATGGTGCTCACTGGCACCCTGCAACGACCTTGCGCGCAGCCAGCGTGAGACCCTCCCACTGATTCCGAAGATCAATGCACCCGTCAGCAACAGCCAGGGGATGAGGTGCATAAAGGTGACCTGACGGGTGTGCAGGAGCACCTCCGCCCCGGCGATTCCACCCAAAACAGAGGTCGTGAGCACCACCGGCAACAGGTCGCGGCGTACATCACCATGCAGGGTGGCAAGAGAAGTCAACTGCCCCGGCCATAGCGCAACCGTGTTGGTTGCGTTCGCTTCGATCGGTGGAACTCCCATCCCCAACATCGCAGGGAAGGAGATAAACGAGCCGCCACCGGCCATCGCATT